>NZ_CDXDOR010000106.1:12225-18421 GCF_978021225.1 Frankia sp. CeTa3Moorea
GGCTGCTGTCGGTTCGGCTGCTGTCGGTTCGACCCCGGCGGGTGTGTCTGCTCACCCTGACGGGATGCCCCGGCGGTGTCGGGTCACACCGACCTGCCGCCTCGCGCCGGGAACGACTACGAGAACCACCGGACCGCCTCTGTGGCTCTGGCGGGCAGGTATCCATTCAGGGGTGCTGGAACCTGCATCCCTGAATGGATACGTACAATCATGAGCACAGGAATTCTGGCACCGGGTATCTCGCGTCGGCGGTCGTGCATTTCGGCCGGGCCGAGGCCGTCCAGGCCGTCCAGGCCGTCCAGGCCGCGCGGCCGTGTCCTGGACGCGGCCTGTGTCGCGCACCCGGAGCGGTTCGTGAACCGGCCTCCGGTCCCGCCGCCGCTCCCGAAGCCGGCCGGGATCAACCGGAAGCCCGACGAGGCTGAGCCGGCCGACTCGGGTGTTCCCGAGAGATCGGAAATCGTTCCACAAAAATCACAATTAGGCTAATTCACAAAATATCTTACCTCAAAGATCTTGACAAGTTCCGTTCTGTCCCGCGCCAAGATCTTGGCTCAGGAATCCTGACCTGAAGGTTGGGTTTTCTGGATCTTGGTGGGGGGTTGGGAAGATGTTTGAGATCGTTGGTCAGACGATTCTTCGTAGCGGTCGGGGTCCCGGGCGTTGGGGGGGTGTGCGCCGGTCGATACACCGGACCATGGTGCTGATGGCTCAGTAGATGAGGGGTTCGGCCGCGACGAGCAGCATTATCACGAAAGTCGAGTCGTATTGGCCGTGCTCTCACGGAGAGTTCGGATTGGCGTAGTTCGGTGCTTGGTAGCCTGCGAGCATGTCGGTGTCGGAGCTTTCGGCGAGCAGTCAGAACTATCTGAAGGTGGTCTGGAGTCTTCAGGAGTGGTCCGGGGTGCCGGTGTCGCCTTCGACACTGGCAGCGAAGGTGGGGGTGAGGCTGTCGACGGCGTCGGACGCGGTGCGCAAACTTACTGAGCAGGGTCTGCTGGAGCACGCGCCCTACGGGGCAGTGTCACTGACAGAGAAGGGGCGGGTGCATGCGGTGGCGATGGTGCGCCGCCACCGGTTAATTGAGTCGTTCCTGGTGCAGGTGCTGGGGTATCGGTGGGATCAGGTGCATGATGAGGCCGAGACGCTGGAGCATGCGGTGTCGGACTTCATGGTGAACCGGATCGACGAATACCTCGGCCATCCCACCCGCGACCCACATGGTGATCCGATCCCGGGCTCGGACGGCACGGTGCGGGTACCGGATGCGGTCCTGCTGTCTCGGATCGGGCCGGGCGCGCACGCGCGTGTGGAGCGGATCTCGGACGCGGACGCGGGCCTGTTGCAGTTCTTCGCCGAGCGTGGGATTGGCATCGGTACCGTGCTGGAGGTGCGAGCCGGGGCACCGTACTCGGATTCGGTGGAGGTGGTTGTGGAAGGCCGCGATGAGGCGGTGGCTCTTGGCCGGTCGGCGACGGACGCCGTGTGCGTCACGGTGAGCTCCTCGGGGCCGGCTCCGCCGCGGGAGGCCGGCCCGGGACACGGGTGCGAGACCACGGCCGAGGCGGGCCGTGACGGATCAATGAACTAGCTTCCGAGCGGCCCACCTACCTTCGAAAGGGTGAAGAAGGCGGTTTCCGAGTGGTGCCAGTGTGGTGAGCCGAGGTTCCTCCTGATCGCTGGGTCTCGGGTCGGCTGCGGGTCAGCTCGCTGAGACGAACTCCCGGTGCCGCCGAGCGAGCAGTCGTTTGCCAAGCAGCCCGTGGCGGGGGCTGAACAGGTAGACGAGTGCAAACACGACGCCCTGGACGACGACGACGAGCCCGCCGGAGGACGCGTCGAGCCAGTAGCTGAGATAGATCCCCATCACCGAGCTCGCGGCCGATATCGCCGGGGCGATGACGAGCATACGTCCGAAGCGGTCGGTGAGCAGGAAGGCGGTGGCGCCAGGGATGATCAGCATCGCCACGACGAGGATCACCCCGACCACCTGCAGTGCGACCACGGCGGTGAGGGCGAGCAGGCCGAGCAGCAGCGTGCCGAGGAACCGCGGCGACAGGCCGATAGCGTGGGCGTGAGTCGGGTCGAACGCGTACAGCGTCAGGTCACGCCGCTTCAGCACAAGGATGACGAACGCGACAGCAGCGAGGATGCCGATCTGGATGAGGTCCGCGGTGGAGACGCCGAGGATGTTGCCGAAGACGATGTGGTTCAGGTCGGTCTGGCTCGGGGTGATCGAGATGAGGACGAGTCCGAGCGCAAACAGGGTGGTGAAGACGATCCCGATCGCGGCGTCTTCTTTCACCCGGCTGGTTCCGCGGATCGTCCCGATGAGCGCGACAGAGAGGAACCCGAACACGAGCGCACCGATCGCGAACGGTATGCCGAGGATGTAGGCGATCACGACCCCGGGCAGGACGGAGTGAGAGACCGCGTCACCCATCAGCGACCAGCCGACGAGCACGAGCCAGCACGACAGGAGGGCACAGACGACAGCAGCGATCATGGTGGTGGTAAGAGCCCGGACCATGAAGTCGTACTGCAGCGGATCCAGGAGCAGATCGAGCGGGTTCATGCGACGTACTTCTGCTCGAGCACGTCGAGTCCGAACGCGCGGGCGAGGTTCTCCGGTCTGAGTGTCTCGGTCACGGAGCCGTGGAACAGCACTCGGCGCAGCAGCAGCACCGCCTCGTCGGCCAGCTGTGGCAGGGCGTGAAGGTCATGGGTGGAGACCAGGATGGTACGGCCGTCCGCGGCGAGCTCCTTGAGTAGTCGGACGATGGTGGCTTCGGATTTCTTGTCGACCCCGGCGAAGGGTTCGTCCAAGAGCATGATCTGCGCATTTTGGGCGATGCCGCGGGCGACGAACGCGCGTTTCTTTTGCCCGCCGGAGAGCTGTCCGATTTGCCGGTCCGCGTACTCGGTCAGCCCCACACGCTCCAGCGCCTCGGACACCGCCGTGTGGTCGGCCGGGCGCGCCCGGCGGGTGAAGTTCTGGTGGCCGTAGCGGCCCATCATCACAACGTCGCGCACGGAGACAGGGAAGGCCCAATCGACCTCCTCGCTCTGTGGCACATAACCCACCAGGCCCTGTTTACGCGCCACGGCAGGCTCGGCACCGTCGAGTAGCACGCGTCCCCGGTCGGGGCGGACTATACCCATGACCGACTTGAACAGCGTCGACTTGCCGGATCCGTTCATCCCGATCAACCCGGCCACCCGCCCCGGCTCGACGGTGAGGGACACGCCGTCGAGGGCGAGGACCCCGCCGTAACGGACGACGACCTCCTGAACCTGGATCGCCGCGGTCACGAGGTCCGCCCGGTGAGCCCGTTGATAATCGTGGTCGCGTCGTAGCGGATCAGGTCGAGGTAGGTCGGTACCGGCCCGTCGGCCTTGGAGAGAGAATCGACATAGAGGATGCCGCCCAGGGCCGCGCCGGTGGCGTTGGCGACCTGCCGCATCGGCTTGTCCGACACCGTGGACTCGCAGAACACCGCCGGCACGTCATGCGCCTTGACGAACGTGATCGTCGAGGCGATCTGCTGCGGCGTCGCCTGTTGCTCGGCGTTCACGGGCCAGATGTACTGCTCCGTCAGCCCCGTGTCGCGGGCGAGGTACGAGAACGCGCCCTCGCAGGTCACCAGCGCCCGCTTCTTTGCCGGCAGCGTCGACAGCTTCGACACGAGCTCGTCCTGTACGGCCTGGAGCTTGGCCTTGTACGTCTTACCGTTCGCCCTGAAGTCCGCCGCGTGCGCGGGATCGAGATCACTGAAGGCATCGACGATGTTGTCGACATAGATTTGCGCGTTCAACGGGCTCATCCAGGCGTGCGGGTTCGGCTTGCCTGCGTAGGCGTCCTCGGTGATGTCTATCGCCTTGACCCCGTCCGACACCACGGCGTGCCGCACGTGCACCGACTCCACGAACCGCTTGAACCACAGCTCCAGGTTCAGGCCGTTGTCCAGGATCAGATCCGCCTCCGATGCCTTCGTGATATCACCCGGCGTCGGCTCGTACCCGTGGATCTCCGCCCCCACCTTCGTGATCGACTCCACCCGCAGGTGATCTCCTGCAACGTTCTGTGCGATGTCCGATAACACCGTGAACGTCGTCAGTACTACCGGACGATCACGCCCCCCACCGGCCGATGCGTCGACAGCGGGGGTGGTGGAGCACCCCGACAGCATCAGCGCGGCGGCGGCGGTAGCCGACCCCACTCTCGACAGCCATGCGACAGTACCGCGCATCATAAGCCCCTTCCCGTCCTTCCGAACATCAATCTTCGGTATGGCGAAGTTTGATTACTATATAGACGGATTCTCGGGTGATGTCCAACCATCTCCACGCGTTCGTCGGATATCGTGGTTGTCCAATCACTATTCGTGATTGATTGTTGCGGCGGAGTGTGGCCGCGGGTCGAGCCAGGACAAGGGCGCCCCCGCCACCTGGATGATCGTTCCTGTCGAAGAAAAGATCAACTGGGTGAGGTTGAGGGGGTTGAACGACAGTCCTACCGGCGAACACCTCGGAGTTCAGTCGGGCACCGGCCCGGCTGGGACGACTCGGCGAGTTAGCCGTCGTCGCCGCCCGCTGCTGGAGTCGTGCGCACAGCAGGGAGGGTGACCTGCTGGTCGGCATCGAGGGCGAGCTGTGCATCGCGGGCCCGCAGCTCACCCCTGGCTACCTGGACCCGGCGGACGACCGTGGCCGGTTCTTCGAGGGGGACGGTCGCCGCTGGTACCGCACCGGCGACCGGGTCCGCCGTCGTCCCGACGGCACGCTTGTCTATATCGGCCGGCTGGACTCCCAGGTGCAGGTACAGAGCTGGTGACTCGGTAGCAGGCTGGCGGCTCGGCCAGGTCGGGTCATAACGACACCAACGTGGTAGATCTGAGGCGCCACGATACGCCCACGGTCGATGGCGCTGACACGGCGTACTGGCGTGACCGCGCGGAGCGGGCCGAGGCGCGGATCGGCGAGTTGACCGCGCAGGCGCGGGCCCGGGACGCGCGGATGGACGAACTGACCGAGCAGGTCGCGGTGCTCAGCCGGCGGCGGGGGTAGCGCGAGACCGGCTGGCACGGGCGGTAAGCGGGGGCAGCGGCCGGGGAGCAGGGGGCACGGGCGGCGGGAGTACTCGCACCTTCAGGCCCGTGAAGAGATCCACGATGTGGCGGAGGGCGACCGGGTTTGCGCGTGCTGCGGGTCGGCGTTCGAGCCGTTGGGGACCGAGGACAGCGAGCAGGTCGACTGGCAGGTCAGGATCATCCGGGTGGTGCACCGGCGGCGCCGTTACCGGCGTCGCCGTGACTGTCCGGGGCCGCGGCCGGTGACGGCGCCGCCGGCGCCGAAGCCGGTCGCGAAGGGCCGGTTCACCGCGGGGTTCCTCGCCCGGCTCCTTTACGAGAAGTACGTGCTGGGTCTCCCGTTGCACCGGATCGCCCGGGCGCTGGCCGCGGACGGGTGCGAGGTCGCCGAGGGCACCCTGTGCGGGGCGTTGAAGGACGTGCACGACCTGCTCGAGCCGCTCGACGCGGCGATCGCCGGGCGTAACGCCGCCGCGGGCCATGTCCACGCGGACGAGACGACGTGGCGGGTGTTCGAGCGGGTCGAGGGTAAGGACGGGACCCGCTGGTGGCTGTGGGTGTTCGTCGCCGTGGACACGGTGGTCTTCCGGATGGACCCGACCCGCTCTGGTGCTGGGCACACGTCCGCCGGTACTTCATCCGGGCCGGGGACACCCACGTCCAGTTGCGCTACTGGCGCGGCCAGTGGGTCGCCCGGATCGGGGCGTTCTACGTCGCCCACCGCGCGCTGGCCGCCGCCCAGCCCGGGAGCGAGGATGCGGGGATGCGGGGATCTACAGCCTGCATCCGGCGGCGAAGAAGGTCCTCGCGATCCTGGACCGGGAATGGGACGGGCTGGTCCGCCATCGCGACTTCCCCGATCTGGATCTTGATAACAATGCGGCCGAGAGGGCGCTTCGGACTCCGGTAGTCGGCCGGAAGAACTACTACGGCGCGCACGCCGAGTGGGCCGCGCACCTCGCAACCGACTACCTCACCGCCTGCGCGACCGCCGGCGGGAAGGGACCCCAGGGGCCCGCCCTCGGCCCGTTCCTCACCTGGCCGTCGACCACCCCGACCGGCACCCAGGGTCATTGCAAAGTCGCGTTTGGGACTGTAAAACCAAC
>NZ_CDXDOR010000107.1:0-15567 GCF_978021225.1 Frankia sp. CeTa3Moorea
TATCAGGGTCGGCAGTGGTGGCTCCTGCTCGAAGCGGGGCGCGTTGGCCAGGATCTTCTCCCACAGGACCTGGATGGCGGCCCGGCCGACCGTCTGGCTGCCAGGTGGGTAGGCCATGACCGCCTCCTCCTCGTAGAGCGCCGCGATTCCTGCGGCGTCTCCTTCGTTGGCGCGCTCCACGAACAGGCGGGTGAGGTCTTCTGGCCTTCTGGCCTTCTCTTTGTCTGACATAAAAACCCCTTCAACGCGAAGTCAGGAATTTTCACTCCCAGTGAACACGATCCCACGCTAGAAGTCCAACAGCTGTCAGTTCTTGGAGCTAGAATCTACAGATATGGAACTCAGGCAGCTAGAGTACTTCGTCGCGGTAGTCGAAGAGGCGAACTTCACGCGTGCGGCCGAGCGTGTGCACATCAGCCAATCGGGAGTCAGCGCCCAGATCCGGCAGCTCGAACACGAGCTGGGAGCCACCCTTCTCGACAGATCTGGCCGCCGGTGCACGGTGACCACCGCAGGCGCGGCTGCGCTCGAACACACCCGTGACGTGCTCGCGTCGGTCAGCGCTCTGCGGCAGGCGGTGGACGACGTGAAGGGCCTAGTTCGGGGACGGCTTGTTGTCGGCATGGTCACAGCCTGCACCATCACTCCGCTTTTCGACGCGCTCGCGTCGTTTCACATGGCCCATCCTGGCGTCGAGATTATGTTGTTCGAGGACAATTCTGACCGGCTCATCGAGAGCGTGCGGACCGGCGCAACTGACATGGCCCTCGTCGGCACGGACGACGCGCCATTGGTGGCTGTGGAAACCCTACCTATCGTCAGTGACCGGCTCATCGCGATCGTGCCGAACGATCATCCGCTTGCTCGACGCTCTGGGGTGTCCCTGACAAACATCGCAGCCTTCCCTCTCGTGTGTCTACCCTGTGGAACAGGGATCCGCACGGTCTTCGACCAGGCGTGTTCGGCCATGGGGGTAAAGCCGACCATCGCGCTCCAGGCGAGTGCCCCAGGTACCGTCGTAGATCTTGCCGCTCGTGGGCTTGGCGTCGCGATACTCAGCGAGTCGATGGCCGTCACCTCCCGTAGCGATCTGAGCATTTTGATTGTCGATGATATTTTTTCTCCCGCCGTGTTGGCTCTGATCTGGACGACCCGAAAAAGTCCCGCATTGCAGGAGCTCGTCCGGCACAGCTGCGCCGCATTCGATCAGTCTCCCCGGCAGGCCCGGTCAGACGGCGGCGAGTTCGGTGCACGCGGCTGCCAGCCGCAGGTGCGGGCCGGTGTCGATGGCGAATTCGTAGTGGCCGCGGCGGATGTTCTGGACCAGGGCATGTCCGGCGCTGACGGTCTGGACCGAGCGCAGCCGTTTCAGGTCGTGCATCGGCCGTAACCGGGCTTTCCACCGGCCGTGATCGGCTTCGGTCAGGTTGTTCTCCCGGGCGGCGTCGACGTGGCAGGTTTCGGGGAGGAGCTCGTCGAGGATCCTCGGGTAGACGGGTGCTTTGTCGGTGGTGACTTCCACCGGCCGGCGGCTGTGAGACAGTGCCCGGGCGAAGAACCTTCGGGCGGCGACCTGGTCGCGGCGGGTGCTGGCCAGGACGTCGATGACCTGGCCGTACTGGTCGACCGTCCGGTACAGGCACGACGCCGACTCATCACCTGATCATGGCCGATCGGCAGCCGCGGGACAGCGGACTCCGCCGATGCAACAGCGCCGCCCAGGCTGACTTCTGGCGCCCCACAGGATGCACCGGCCCGTGGCTCGAGGCGCAGGTCGGGGCCTCGGACTACCGAACGCGCCAGGCTCGGATCAACGACTTTGGAGGGCTCGGATTACCGAATTCAGACGCCTCGGATTTCCTAGTTGATGTATGGTGTCGGCGACGGCGGTCCGGTCTTCATCGACGAGTATCAGCGCGCTCCCGTCGTGCTCGACGCGATCAAGGCTGAACTCAACCGCGACCGGCAGACCCGGCCGGTTCGTGCTGACAGGTTCGGCGCGGCACGAGTCACTCCCGTCCATCTCGAGGGTGACACGGCGAACAGCTACCTGCGGTTACTGGAGGCGGTGTTCCTGCTCTACCGCCTGCCAGCGTGGGGCAGTTCGCTGACTGCCCGGTCCACCCGGTCGCCAAAGATCCACGTGCTGGACTCGGGGGTAGCCGCGCGCCTGCTCCGGCTCACGTCGGACAAACTCGCCGCCCGCAGCGCGGCGGCGCTGACCGAGTTCGACAACGCCTGATCTGCTTCTTGGTCAGGTCCGCGACGGGGCGATCAGGCCGTGCTGGCTGAAGCCGCGTCCACGGCGGGGCGTCGCCCGTTGTAGTGCCGTGCCTGCTCAGCCAAGACAACGCGCAGGTGCCACTCACCAAAGATCAACATCCGGTCGACGGCTCGGCCCGAACGGTTCGGACGAACCGTTTCGCGTACTCGTGCCGCAACGCCAGCAACTCGGTGTCCTTCGACCTCCCGCCAGCACCGCGCAGGTCGCCAACGTGAGCAGAACCGGTAGACAGGAGGAGATATCCTCACCAGGACCTACGGGCAGCTACTCAGCAAACTTGGCGGAACCCTGCCTGGGAGACCGACGCCACAAAACCACGGCAATCGAGATACCGGTGAGCGCGGTGGCCACGGCGAACTCCGACCCGGCGGTAGCCGGGCGGGCACGCAGGCAGTCCGCAGTAGGACGGCCCTCGGACGTCACCGTCGGCACGCCGACACCGGCATGTGACAGTTGCCACTTCGACTACCCAATGTAGTATCATTGATTCACCAACGGCATCCGTCGCAGTGCGCTGACCAGGAGCGACTTGGTCGCAACGCTACTCGACTGATGGTCGACAACCACTCTTCGCTCCCGCCTGGCGACCGCGGCCCTTGCTTGCCGTGACTCGTTAGACCAGGATGACGAACGTGGCCAGAACAAGGAAAACGGGGTGTGGTCCACGATGCACTTCAGGCTTGTAGCTATGTCGGCGACAACGAATACCACCTGTCGGTGACCCTAAGCACCAGGGGCTTGACCATATCCTCTATAGGCGAGAACGAGCTCCGCATCGGCGAACTGGTGTGGGCCTGCCCGACCCGGCGCCTCTTCACAGCGCAATTTCCCGGCACAGCAGCGGATCGTTTCTGGGTCGCTGGCAGGGGCGCTGCCTGCCAGGGCGCCTCGACGCTCAAGGCCGGCGACATGGCCGTGTCGCGATATGACGGCGTGGTCTTCGAGGTAACCAACGGATGGCGCCCGTTCCCGCTTTCGCAGCAAATTTTGATCTACTTTGACGGGTCGGGACTGCCAACCAGCGGTCCGTTAATCGGTAGCACTGCAGACGCCGGCGGCGGGCCCGCCCCCGCAGCAAACCGGCAACAGACAGATGAAAACCTCCCCGCGCGGCCCGTGCAGGGTCCTGCGCTCGAAGCACCCCGACACCGTCTACCAGGAGATCTGGGGCTACCCGCTCACCCACCACGCGATCGCCGCCCTGATCTGTCAGGCCGCGACCGCCGCCGGGCTCGACCCCGACCGGATCAGGTTCACGCGCACCGTCAGGATCATCCGGGACGGGTCGTCATCGACCCGGCTTTTCCCCGTGACCAGCGCACACACCCTCGACGAGATCGCCGCCGACATCATCCGGCCGACCCGGCTCAACATCCGCCGCGAACGCACCTACCCCCGCGTCGTCCGCCGCGCCCGCCACAACCAGTACACGGCCTCCACCACCCCGCCCCGCCCACGATCAGGCTCGCCAAGCCGGCGAAACCCCAGGTCACATCTTGATCGACTCAACGGACGTGGCACTGCCTCCAGGCGGCACGCTTCACTTATTCCCGCACCCGGCACTCACTCTCAGCGCTTCCCGCCGACTTCGCACCATACAGGGGCTATGCTCATAGGCGCTTATGGTTGCACCTTGCGAGGATGCTCGGGGAGCGAGTAATGCGGGACCCAATCCACCACAAACCGCACGCCACGGTTCCGCCGTTCGGGCATGTGAGGTACCCGCCCCTGCTCCCTAGCGCCGCAGCGTCGCCGCCAGCCCCACTCGACGCTATTTTCGAAATTCACCAGTTCTTTACCTTTGCCATCGCGAGTCCTGATCATCCCACGCAAGGGAACCGGACCTCCCGCAACACCTCTCCCCTCGCGCGCGCCTTTCCGGCGAGAACCACGGAGCCGCGCCTGACACGGAGCGCCCAGCGCGGCCTCGGCCGTCACCGCGACCGAGGCCGGCCAGCCGGCCCGGTCCGGCCGCACCCCGAGGAAGTATCCGCCCCGTGGACAACGGGAGCCATATTCGAGTTGTCTGACCGCGGTGGCCGTATGGGCGTTATTCAGGGACCCCAGCCGTTACATACGCCCGTAGATGCGGCCGGTCAATGTTCCCGTGAGCTCGAGACCCAGGGAAGAAGCCATGATCAAATTTCGCATGCTCGGTCCGCTGGAGGTTGTTCGCGAAAACGATCGAGCCATTCTCGGCGGCGTCAAACAGCGCGCACTTCTTGGCCGCCTCCTACTCGAACCGAACCAGGTGGTCGCGGCCAGTCGGCTGGTAGATTCTCTATGGTCCGAGGACGACCCACCCACCACCGCCAGAAAGATTCTGCAGAACTCGGTCTGCTCCCTCAGATCCGTCCTCAGTACGCTGCGTGTACACACTTCCCTTCCAGTCCTCGTCACGCAGCCCCCTGGCTACATGCTGAGCGTCGACGAGGCGATGGTCGATCTTCACGTCTTCTATCGCCAACTGGAGACCGGCCGCAAGAACATGACGAACGGTCTGGCAGCCGATGCTGCCGTCATCCTGCGTGAAGCGCTGGGCCTGTGGCGTGGTGACGTGCTGGCCGACCTCGCGGAGGCGGGCATCGTCTGGCCGGAGTCGAGTATCGCCAGGAACTCGCGGACCGACGCCCAGGAGCTGTACCTCGAGGCCAAGATCGAGTGCGGGCACCACCGAGAAGTCATCGGTGATCTTGAGAAGCTGATCCAGACCGAACCCCTGCGGGAACGAGCTCGTGGGCTGCTCATGCTGGCCCTGTACCGCTCCGGCCGCCAGACCGAGGCCTTGAATCTCTATAACAGAACGCATTCCAACCTGGTGGAGAAGTTTGGGTTAGAGCCCGGGCCGTGGCTGCGATACCTCCAGAAGCGCATCCTGTCGCAGGATCCGACGCTCGACGACTTCCCGCAGTCGACGATGGTGGGTGACACTCCCGACCGCGCCACGCGTCCGATCGACCTGAGCTCACTTATCACGTCAGTTCCGCGTCCCAGCGAGGGCGATGCCGACCAAGACCTCCCGAACGCACCGAACTGGCTGGGGTCCACGGCGCCCTTCCCGACCCTGTCGCCCCGGCGTGAGGCAACCATCATGATCGTGCGGGCGCATGTCGGAGGCGGGGTGGGCGTGACCCGCCCCGACCGTGCCGACGAGCTCCCCGACGGAATCCACACCCTGGTGAGGACGGGAGTCGAGTGCTGCGGTGGATCAGTGCTGGCGTCCGTGGGTTCCGCGACGATCGCTCTTTTCAACCTCGACGACCCGAAGGAGAACGCCCTTCGAGCCACGCGTCTCGCGCTTCTCCTGCGAGACAGCCTCGATGTCTCGGACGAGGACAGGCAAGGGCTCACCATCCGGGCCCTGGTGGCGACAGGCGATCTGCAGTGGCATTCCAGCTCCTCACAACGGTGGAGCCAGGCAGCAGCCAACAGCACGCTTCTGGACCAGTGCTGGGAAACGTTTCCGCTGGTGCCGGTGGGCATGATCTGGGTATCCGATCGAACGCGGATACTGACCGCGGGCCAGGTATCCTACCTGACGATGGCCGCGGGGAGACTGCCATACTGGGTCGCCGAGATGAGCTCGGTGAGCTACCCGGTCGACACCAGGCCGTTCATGGACCGAGAACATGAGATGGAGATCCTACGAAAGACGTTCGAACGGGTCGAACGCCGTGGCATCCCGCATCTCGTGACCATACTCGGCAAGCACGGGACGGGGAAAAGTCGCCTGATGATGGAATTCTGCGATCTACTCATGGAAACAGCGCAGGCGACACCGCTGGTCCTGAGATACCGGATGAGTAGGTCAGCGAATGTCAACCCGTCCAGGATCGTCAACGATCTTCGGTCGATGCACCACCACCTCGACCCCATCGGACGGTCCGAGGCGCCCGATAGCAACAGCCCGGAGGCGGGGGGCCAGGCCCCTGACGCGGAGAGTCTCGTGCACGAGATCAGCCGGAAGAGGCCGGTGGTCGTAGCGATAGACGATCTTCATTTCGCCGATGAGGCGACTCTCGGCTTCTTCGAAAGCCTCGGGTCACATAGGAGGACCGGCAGCCTGTTGGTCGTCGCCTGCGCGAGCGATCACTTCCACCACCGGTTCCCCCAATGGGGCCTGATTCAGCCCAACAGTACTCGGATCCTGCTTGAACCACTGTCAGCGGACGCCGTTTCCCAGCTTTTCAAGAACTTGGCCGATGGGATCGGCAACTGCATTTCCGATTCAACCTGGCGGATCTTCCACCGCATCTTCGGCTCCCCCGACTCCGCGTCCGCGAGACGGGCGCGCCTGCTCCGGGCGTTGCCGCTCGTCGTCGGCACCAGCTCGTTTCCTGGCGATCACGCTGTCACCGACACCGTGGAGGAGCGAGATCCTGCTGGGCCATCCGCGTCGCAAACAGGTTGGCGGGACGAAGCAGGCTCGAACCCTGGGCGGGCTGTGGCCAGGCATGCAGAGAGGCCTTCCAAGATCGAGTGTGAGACCGAACCCGGGAAGGCAGCCCCTCCTCGTCTAGTGTCCTGAGTCCGCTAGTTCGCTCGCAGTAGGCGGCGAGGGTTTCGAGGATCTTGTCGGCGGTCTTCGTCAGCGCTCCACGAGGTTCATCCACGACGGCGAGGTGGGGGTGAAGGGCAGGTGGAACCGCGGGTGGCGCAGGAGCCAGTTCTTCACGGCCGGGGTCTTGTGGGTGGCGTAGTTGTCCAGGATCAGGTGCAGGTCGTACGCCTCGGGTACCGAGGAGTCGATCAGTTTTGAGGAAGCGGAGGAACTCCTGGTGGCGGTGGCGCCGGCGGCCGTCCCGGCCACGGTTCGCCACTCAGCCCTTCCAACCGGTCGACGGCGAACCGGTTCCGCCACTTCGCCACCGCCACCACCACCGTGATCTGCCCGTTCGTCCCGCCGTCTGCGCACGCCAGCACGATCTGTCAACGCCAACGCCAACGCTGTCTTCGGACGCCGGACCCAGCCAGTCGATCTACATGCGAACCAAAGGCTCAGAACACTAGTACCCGTGAAAGAAGCCATACAGGCGGCTGATACGACCGTTCTCGACCAGCGCGACGTCGAACCCGCTCACCACCGGGGCACCGCCCGGGGGGCCGACCTCCCACGAGAAGTGAGCGGCGTCGTGGTGGGCCAGAACCGTGCCATGCGTGAAGAGCATTCCCGCGAAATTCCGCCGGGCGTCGGCGATGTAGCCGCCGATAGCCGCCACCCCGTCGGCGACGATGTTGGGGTCGACATAGACGGCGTTCGGGACAAAAACGTCGGCGACCAGTACCTGCAGGGCCGCGTCATCCGTCTCGTTCCAAACACTGATGTACCTGTCGACCAGGCGAACAACAGAGTTCTTGTCCATGACAGAAACCCTATCAGCCGAATATCCCGCGGACAGCATTGCCGCCGATATCGGCGTGGTGGGCATCGACGGCATGCCCACCACGCCCTTACCCGGAGCCTCGGCCCCGTGGTTCTCCGGTTCTACTCAAGCTCGTCGACGAGGGCGAACAGTTCCTCGTCCGCCACGTCCTCCAGATCCCGGTCGAACTGTTCGTCGACGGTCACCGCCGCCGGCCCACCGCCGAGTATCTGGTGAAGCCGCGCCACCGCCTCCTCGGAGAGTCCTCCCTGCAACATCAGGGCCTCCACCTGGTCCAGGAGGGGCGAGAGCTGTTTAGCGGCCACCAGTTCGCGCACTTTCTCAGCCAGTGCCGCCGGGGTTGGATAGTCGAACACCAGAGTGCTCGGCAGGCGTTCGTCGGCTGCCGCGGCGAGCCGGTTACGCAGCTCGACCGCGGTCAGCGAGTCGAAGCCGAGTTCTGTGAACGAGGCGTCGCCCACGATCGCGGCCACGTCGTCGTGCCCCAGAACGGCGGCCACCTCACGACGGACCAGGTCGAACACGGCGCCCGGCTGTTCCCAGCGGAGACCGGTCCCGGCGGGCGCGGGTTGCCGCCGGCCGGACCCCGGTGGCACCGCCCGTCGGGGACGGGGCGCAAGGTCGCGCAGCACCGGCAGCGGGTTCGGGGACGCGCCGAGTGCGGCCCGGTCGATCCCGGTCACGGCGAACACCGGCTCACCCGGGAGTTCTGGCGCGGCGAACATCGAAGTGACCAGGTCGAAAGCCGCCAAGGCCTCAGATGAGCCGATCGGGCGCAGTCCGAGCGCGGAGATCCGGCCGCGGTCGGTCCCGGAGAGCGCCTCCCCCATCCCGGTCTCCCACGGACCCCAGGCCAGCGACACCGTCGGCAGGCCACGGACGAGGCGGTACTCGGCGAGGCGGTCCAGGAAGCTGTTCCCCGCCGCGTAGTTCGCCTGCCCGGCGGTGCCGAGGAGCCCGGCGATCGAGGAGTACAGCACCACAGGCCTGGCCCCGGCCAGTTCGTGCAGGTGCCAGGCGGCATCGATCTTGGGTCGGAGCACTGCGTCGATCTGCTCGGCGGTGAGCCCTTCGACAGTTCCGTCATCCAGTATCCCGGCGGCGTGGACGAAGGCGACCGGTAGGTGGCGTTGGACAAGATCGGCGAGCGCATCACGGTCCGTGACGTCGCAGGCGGCCGTGATGATCTCGACCTCGCCCACGGCGTCATCGATCCGCACCGCGGCACCGCTCCGGCTGACCAGCAGCAGCGAACGCGCGCCGTGTCGCTGCACCAGGTGCGCGGCCAGCGCGGTGCCCAGCGCTCCACTCGCCCCGGTGATCATCACGGTGCCCGTTACCCAGACAGGAGTAGGACTCTCCGGTCCCCGCGGGTCCTCCCGCGCCAGGTGTCCCGCGGCTGGTCCGCCCACCCGCCCATGGCGGAGCAGCCTCGGGACGAGCACCTCCCCGCCACGGATCCGAACCTGTGGCTCATCCCCGTGACCGCTGCCGGCCACCAGTGTCCTGACCGCCTCCCGAACATCGGCGGTGCCGTCCCAGTCCGGGCTGTCCACCAGGAGGAACCGGCCGGGATGCTCGGTGGCGGCGCTGAGGACCAGGCCCCGGACAGCGGCATGGGCAAGATCCGCCCCGACGACGACGGCGAGTCGTCCGACGCTGTCGGCGTCCAGCCAGGCACGCAGCACGCCCAGGGTGTGGTGGACGGCATGCCGGGCGCGGCGCGGCAGATCGCCTTCACCGGAGTCGACCTGGACCACGTCGAGCGCGGTGCCGTCGCCCGGCTCGGCGACGGGCCCCCGCTCGACATCCAGTGCGCGCCACACGGGGACATACACCAGATCCTCGCCGGTCGGGGTACCAGCCGGCGGCCGCAGCACGAGTTCGTCCACCTCGACCACGACCTGGCCGTCATCATCGGTCACCAGCAGGCGCACTGCGTCCGCACCCGTCGGGGTGATCCGGGCACGCAGCACCATCCCGCCCGCCCTCGCGGTCCCGGGATGGAAGCGCACTCCGGCCCAGGCGAAGGGCAGGGTGGCGGGCCGGTCACCAGCGACCTCGGGCAGCAGCGCGTGCAGGACCGCGTCCAGCGACGCTGGGTGCACCGCGAACTCCGCGGCGGATCCGACCAGTTCCGGTGGCGTCCCGGTCTCGACGAACAGCTCCCCCTCATGCCGCCACAGACGCCGCAGCCCCTGGAAGGCAGGACCGTACTGGTAGCCGTGTGCCGCAACCCGCTCGTACATCCCAGAAAGATCGATCTCCGTCATGCTCTGCGGCCAGGGCTCCGGTTCCACCGCGGCCGGATGGCGTTCGGTGTCGAGGGTGCCGGTGGCGTGTCTGACCCAGGGAAGGTCGCCGCTCTCGGTGCCCTCGGCCCGGGAGAAGATCGTGATGTCGGCGCCGTCGATGGCCAGCTGGATCGTGAGCGCGCCAGCCTCCGGCAGGATCATCGGCTCGACGATGGTCAGCTGCGCTGTCGCCCCGACCGAGGCGGCGAGGTCGACCAGCACGGTAGCCGGCACCATAACGTCCCCCTGCATCCGATGGTCGGCCAGCCACGGGTGCGTGGACAGGGACAGCCGGCCGGTCAGCACGGTGGCGTCCCCTCCCCGCGCGCCGTCCCGGGCGAGATCGACCGCCGCGCCCAGCAGTGGGTGCCCTCCCGGACGCAGACCAGCGCCGGACACGGTGGGCCGGCCGACGGGGTCCAGCCAGAACCGCCTGCGTTGGAACGCGTACGTGGGAACGTCGACAGGCTCGGCGCCAGGGAACACCGCGTGCCAGTCGACATCGACGCCCCTGGTGAACAGGCTGCCCAGGGCGGCAACGACGGTGTCCGTCTCTGCTCGGCCCGCCCGCCTCAGCGGCACGGCGGCAGGAAGGTCAGCCGCATCACCGTGCGCACCGGAGGCGATCATTCCGGTGAGTACCGCGTCGGGGCCCACCTCCACCACCGTGCGCACACCTTCGTTGTGCGCGGCGCGTATCGCCTCGTGGAACCGGACCGTCGCCCTGACCTGGTTCACCCAGTACTCGGGATCGGTCCATCCGTCGCCCCGTTCCCCGGTGACCGTGGATATCACCGGGATCGTCGGGGCCGAGTAGACGATGTCCCTGGCGACCGCCCGGAAGTCGTCCAGCATCGGTTCCATCAGCGGCGAATGAAACGCGTGGCTGACCGGGAGCCGTTTGGTGCGCCTGCTCTGACGGGTGAACTCCTCCGCCACGAAATCCAGCACCGCCGCCTCGACACCGGACAGCACGATGGAGGTCGGGCCGTTGACCGCGGCGATCGCCACCCCTGACGGCAGGCTTCGGGCCTCCAGCTCACCGACACCCGCCTCGACCGCGACCATCGCCCCACCGCCGGGCAGGGCCTGCATAAGACCGCCGCGGGCGGCGACCAGCCGGGCGGCGGCGGGCAGCGACAGCACCCCCGCGACGTGCGCGGCGGCCAGCTCGCCGATCGAGTGCCCGAGGACCAGGTCCGGCACGACTCCCCAGGACTCCATCAGGCGGAACAGCGCCACCTCGACGGCGAACAACGCGGGCTGCGCCACACCGGTCTCGTCCAGCCGTTCCCCGGTGACGATCGCGTTCTGGACATCCGCGCGCAGCGAGGCGTCGAAGTGCGCGCAGACCGCGTCGAAGGCTGCCGCGTAGACCGGATACGTAGCGGTCAGTTCGATCCCCATGCCGAGGCGCTGCGCGCCCTGCCCGGTGAACGCGAAGGCTAGCCGACCGTTCTCCACCCGCGTCGGGACCGCGTCGCGCAGTGCTCGTGGGCTGGTCGCCGCGATCCGATACGGCATCGCGGAGCGGGTGGCCAGGGTGAACGACTCGTTCACGGTGGACAGGGCGGCCACTCGTTCCGCCTGGTCGGCGAGGGCCCGCGGGGTACGCGCGGACAGTACCCACGGAAGCGGGGACACCGCGCGAGCCACCGGGCCCGGAGCCACCGCCGCCGCTGCCATCTCCGCCGTTTCCTCCGCCTCCTCGATGATCACGTGCGCGTTGGTGCCCCCGAACCCGAAGGAGGAGACACCCGCTCGGCGGGGGCGGTCCGCCCGCGGCCACGGGCGGGCCGAGGTCAGCAGTTCGACCACACCCCGCGACCAGTCGACGTGCCGTGACGGGGTGCCGACGTGCAGGGTGGCTGGCGCGACCGCGTGCCGCATGGCCTGAACGACCTTGATGATCCCTCCGACGCCAGCCGCCGCCTGGGTGTGACCGATGTTCGACTTCAGAGAGCCCAGCAGCACCGGATGCTCGCGCTCGCGCCCGTAGATCGCGATGATGGCCTGCGCCTCGATCGGGTCGCCCAGCTTCGTTCCGGTACCGTGCGCCTCCACCAGGTCGACCTCGGACGGGGCGAGCCCGGCGGCGTCGAGCGCGGCCTGGATCACCCGTTCCTGGGCAGGGCCGTTCGGTGCGGTCAGCCCGTTGGACGCGCCGTCGGAGTTCACCGCCGATCCACGGACCACGGCGAGCACCCGGTGACCGTTGCGCCTCGCCGCCGACAGGCGTTCCAGCAGCAGCACTCCTGAGCCCTCAGCCCACGCGGTGCCGTCGGCGTCGTCGGAGAACGACCTGCACCGGCCGTCCTCGGCCAGTCCACGCAGACGGGAGAACTCCACGAACGCCGTCGGCGTGGACATCACCGTGGTGCCACCCGCCACCGCCAGGTCGCACTCCCCGCGGCGCAACGCGTTCGCGGCCAGGTGCACAGCGACCAGCGAGGACGAACAGGCGGTGTCCACGGTGAGGGTCGGCCCTTCGAAGCCGAAGGTGAAGGCGAGCCTCCCGGAGGCGATGCTGCCCGCGCTGCCGCTGTACAGGTATCCCTGGACATCGTCGGGCGGCAGGTCCGGTCGGGATCCGTAGTCGCTGTACATGACGCCGACGAACACACCGGTCCGGCTGCCGCGCAGGAGCTGCGGGTCCAGGCCGGCGTTCTCCAGCGCCTCCCAGGTGGTCTCCAGCATCAGCCGCTGCTGCGGGTCGGTGGCCAGGGCCTCCCTCGGCGACAGGCCGAAGAACTCGGCGTCGAACAGGTCCGCGTCGTGCAGGAACCCGCCCCGGGCGGTGATCGAGGTGCCGGGATGGTCCGGGTCGGGATGCCACAGATCGCGCGGCCAGCCCCGGTTCATCGGGAACTCCGAGGTGGCGTCGCGGCCGTCGGCGACCAGGTCCCACAGGTCCTGCGGTGAGGCGACCTCACCCGGATACCGGCAGGCCATCCCCACGATCGCGATCGGCTCGTCCGCGCCGCCCTCACCCGTGCCGGAACGGTTCCGGAGCTGCACCGTGCCCGAGGACGAGGCCGGTGACGCTCCCTCCGCGGCGGCCAGGTTCCGCAGGTGATCGGTCAGGGCGGCCGGGCTGGGGTAGTCGAACGCCACGGTCGCCGACAGCTTCCGGCCGATCGCGGCACCGAGTCGGTTGCGCAGTTCGACCCCGGTGAGCGAGTCGAAACCGAGTTCGCTGAAGGTGCGGTTCTCCTCCACCTCGGTGGGATCGTCATGGCCCAGGACCGCCGCGACGTGCTCGCGGACAACGGCCCGCAGGTCGGCGACATCAAGCTCCGCAGCGGACGGGGTGTGCGCTTCCGTCTGGTCGGTCTGACCGTTCCCCCAACTGGCCGGTGTCGTCGCCGCGGCCGGTCCGGCCAGGTCCCGCACAAGTGCGGGCAGGTCCGTCCCACGACGGAGGACAGATCGGTCGAACCGGGTCAGGGCGACGACCGCGGAACTGGCGTCAGCAGCGGAGAGCGTGTCGAGGGCCGCGTCGAACAGGTAGAGCGCCTCGGCGGTGTCGAGAGGAAGCAGACCCGAACGGGCCAGTCGACGACGGTCGACCTCGGTCAGCCGCTCGGAGACACCACTGGTCTGCGCCCACAGGCCCCAGGCAAGGGAGACCGCGGGCTGACCGAGCCCACGGCGGTGCTCCGCCAAGGCGTCCAGGAAGGTGTTGGCTGCCGCGTAGTTCGCCTGGCCCGCCGTACCGACCAACCCGGCGACCGAGGAGTACAGGACCAGAGGTCTGTCACCCGCCAGTTCGTGCAGGTGCCACCCAGCGTCCACCTTCGGGCGCAGCACCGTGTCGACCTGTTCGGCCGTGAGTCCGGTCAGGGTCGCGTCGGCGACAACGCCTGCCGTGTGCACCACCGTCGCCGGACTGTGCTCGGCGAACACCCGTTCCAGGGCTCGCCGGTCGGTCACGTCGGCGGCCACCAGCGTCACCCGCGCGCCGAGGCCGACCAGCTCGGCCTGAAGCCCGGCGGCGCCCGGCGCGTCCATGCCCCGGCGGCTGACCAGCACGAGGCTGGTCGCCCCGTGCCTGGTGACCAGGTGTCTGGCCAGCACCTGGCCCAGCGTTCCGGTCGCTCCGATGATCAGCACCGGACCGGCGGCCCAGTCCACCCCGGTCCCCGGGCCGCCCGCCGGCGCACCGGCCGCCGCGGTCAGCCGTGGTACCAGAATCCTGCCGTCCCGAATCGCCAGCTCCGGCTCCAGGACACGACGAGCGATGGTCAGCTGCTCCTCGGTGGTCGACTCGTCGGCTTCGATCAGCACCAGCTGACCCGGGTACTCCGACTGGGCGCTGCGGATCAGTCCCCGGACCGGGGCGTTCGACAAGTCCGGGGTGATCACGAACGCATGGCGCACCGGACTGTCGGCGGTCAGGATCTCCCTGAGTTCCTCCAGAACGGCGTGAACCAAGGCCCTCGCCATCGCCGGGACATCCGCCGCCGCCGACGACAACGACGAGACGTCGCGTTCGGGCGACCGCTCCAGGAGCGAGCCGGCCGGCAGCCGATGCAGGACAGCGGGTGCAACGGAGTCGTCGGGACCCACAGCATCCCGCCAGACCACGGTATGCATTCCCGGTCGTGGCGCGTGACCGCCCTCGATGGGCAGCAGCGCGAGTTCGTCCACCGTCAGCACCGGGCGGCCGTCGCCGTCGTGGGCGACCAGGCTCGCGCTGTTCCCCCGCCGGGAGACCCGCGCGGTCAGCGCCGTCGCGCCGGTCGCGTGGCGGCTGACTCCCGCCCAGGAGAACGGCAGAACCGGTTCGACGTCGGAACTGACCACGCCGGGAAGCAGAACATGCATGACCGCGTCAAGGAGCGCCGGGTGCACCCCGAACCGACCCGCCTCGGCATGGTGTCGGCGCGGCAGCTCCACTTCGACGAACAGGTTCTCCCCGTCGTGGTGCACCGCCCGCAGTCCCTGGAACGCCGGGCCGTAGTGGTATCCCTGGTCGGCCAGCCGCTGGTAGACCCCGGTCAGATCGACCTCGGTGCCGACACGCTCGGGCGCGGCAGGCGACGACTGCCACTCGGGAACGAGAACCCCGCGGGCATGCTGGCGCCACCCGGTCGACTCGCCGGTCCCGGCGGGGCCCGGCCTGGAGTGGATCAGTACCGAACGGCTGCCGTCCGGCCCCGGGGGGTCGACCCGGACCTGGAGCTCGACCGCCGCGTCCTCGGGCACGACCAGCGGCGTGGTGATCATGAGTTCGGCGACGGCCGGGCAGCCCACCCGCTCCCCGGCGTACAACGCCATATCCAGCACCGCCGTGCCGGGAACGACGACCTCGTCACGGATCCGGTGGTCAGCGGTCCAGCCGGTCGCGGTGATCTCACCGGTCAGCAGGGTCGCGCCGTCGACGAGGCCGACCACGGTGTCGAGCAGGGGGTGCCCGGCGGAGGGGGTCTCCAGCCAGTACCGGCGGTGCTGGAAGGGGTACCTCGGCAGCGAGACCATCCTCGTCGCCGGCAGCAGCAGCGCGGACCAGTCGACCGGCACGCCCCGGACATGGAGGGCGCCGAGGGCCGCGAACGCCGCCTCCACATCGCCTCGCCCGGAACGCAGCATCGGCACCGCGACC
>NZ_CDXDOR010000107.1:15796-18236 GCF_978021225.1 Frankia sp. CeTa3Moorea
GCGCGGTCAGCACACCGTCCGGTCCGATCTCGAGGAACTCGGTGACGCCGTTACGCCGCAGGGTGGCTACTCCGTCCGCGAAGCGGACGGCCTGGCGGACCTGGGTCACCCAGTAATCCGGCGAGGTGAGCTGTCCGGCGGTCGCGATCTCTCCGGTCACGTTCGAGACGACCGGGATCCGCGGCTCGTGAAAGGTGATCGCGCCCAGTTCCGCCCGAAAGCCGGCCAGCACGTCATCCATATGCGGCGAGTGGAAAGCATGGCTGACCGAAAGCCGCCGGGTGCGCCTCCCCTGCTTCGACCAGTGGCTGGTCATCGCGGTCACCGCGCTGTCATCGCCGGAGACCACCACGGCCCGCAGGCCGTTCACTCCGGCGATGGTCGCCCCGGCCACCAGCGAGTCGAGCGCCTCGCGCTCGGTGATCTCCAGTGCGGCCATCGCCCCGTCGTCGCGGGCGGACTGCATAGCCGCGCCCCTGGCCGCCACCAGGTGGCAGGCGTCCGGCAGGTCGAACACCCCGGACACGTGCGCTGCGGCGACCTCGCCGACCGAGTGCCCCAGCAGATGGTCCGGGGTGACGCCGTGGTGCTCCGCGAACCGGTACAGCGCGACCTCGACGGCGAACAGCGCGGCCTGGGTGTAGGCGGTCTGGTCGAGCAGGGCCGCGTCCGCTCCGTCGGGTTCGGCGAACAGCACGGCCCGCAGCGGACGCTCAAGTACCGGGTCGAGGTGCGCGCACACGTCGTCCAGCACAGCCCGGTAGATCGCGGACCGCTCGTACAGCTCGCGGCCCATCCCGGCCCGTTGCGCGCCCTGGCCCGTGAACAGGAACGCGGTCGCTCCGCGGCCCGTGCCGTCGCCCAGCACCACCCCCGCCCCGCCGGAGGTGCCCGCGGCGACGGCATCGAGACCGCGCAGCAGGGCGGCCCGGTCTGCGCCGAGAACGACGGCCCGCTGGTCCAGTCGAGCCCGCCGGGTGACGAGGGTGCCGGCGACGTCGACGACGTCGGTGTCCGGGTGTTCGTCCAGATGGGCGCGCAACTGCGCGGCCCTTGTCCGCAGGGCCTGTCCGGTACGGGCGGACAGGACCAACGGCACCAGCGGACGACCGTCTCCCGGGTGATCCTCCGGAGCGCGAGGCGCGGCTGCCGGCGGAACGGGACGCGCGGTGTTCTCGGCCTGCTCCAGAATCACGTGCGCATTGGTCCCGCTGATCCCGAAGGCGGAGACCGCCGCCCGGCGTGGCCGGCCGCGGTCGGGCCAGTCCTGGTGGGCCACGAGCAGTTCGACCGCGCCCGCGGACCAGTCCACGTGCGGCGAAGGATCGCCGAGGTGCAGCGTGCGCGGCTGGATGCCGTGCCGCATCGCCTGGACGATCTTGATCACTCCGCCGACTCCGGCTGCGGCCTGGGCGTGCCCGAGATTCGACTTGAGCGAACCCAGCCGAACAGGTTCGTCGCGGTCCTGCCCGTAGGTGGCCAGAATGGCCTGCGCCTCGATCGGGTCGCCGAGCCGGGTGCCGGTGCCGTGCGCCTCGACCAGGTCGATGTCCGCCCCCGACAGACCGGCGTCGGCGAGCGCAGACCGGATCACCCGTTCCTGGGAGGGTCCGTTCGGCGCGGTCAAACCGTTGGACGCGCCGTCGGAGTTCACCGCGGAACCCCTCAGGACCGCCAACACCTGGTGACCGTTCCGCCGGGCGTCCTCGAGTCGTTCCACCAGCACCAGACCGACGCCCTCCGACCAGCCCGTGCCGTCGGCATCCGCCGAGAACGACCGGCAGCGACCGTCGACGGACAGGCCCTTCTGCCGGGAGAACTCCACGAACGTGCTCGGGCCGGCCATCACCGTGACTCCGCCCGCCAACGCGAGGTCCACCTCGCCGGAGCGCAGCGCGTTCGCGGCCAGGTGCAGGGCGACCAGGGACGACGAGCACGCGGTGTCGACGGTGATGGCGGGCCCCTCCAGCCCGTAGGTGTAGGCCAGGCGACCGGAGATCACGCTGGAGGTGTTGCCTGCCAGCAGGAAGCCCTCCACCTCCCGCGGGGTGGCTGGCAGCCGGGAAGCGTAGTCGTCGTACATCACGCCGGTGAAGACCCCGGTGCGGGATCCCCGCAGCTCGGTCGGGTCGATGCCGGCGTCCTCAAAGGTCTCCCATGCCGTTTCCAGCAGCAGCCGCTGCTGCGGGTCGGTGGCCAACGCCTCTCTGGGGGACATGTCGAAGAACGCCGCGTCGAAGAGGTCCGCGTCGTGCAGAAAGCCACCCTGACTCGTGTAGCTGGTACCGGGATGGTCCGGATCGGGGTGGTAGAGCCTGCCCAGGTCCCAGCCCCGGTTGGTCGGGAAGTCGGAGATCGCGTCGCGTCCGTCCAGCACCAGCCGCCACAGGTCGTCGGCCGATCGAACCCCGCCGGGGAAGCGACAGGCCATCCCGACGAT
>NZ_CDXDOR010000108.1:0-7627 GCF_978021225.1 Frankia sp. CeTa3Moorea
CACCAGGAAACCCGATGATCGCCACACCCACCCTGACCCCCACACCCCTCCCCGTTCGGCCGTCTATCGCTGACCCCTCGGCGCGCAACGGCCTGTCTGCGGGATGCGGCGGCTGCCCGGCCCGCTGGCCGATCAGCGCCGGCGCGGTCGCCCACTGCTCGGGCTGCCACCTCACGTTCACCACCGTCAGCGGCTTCGACTCCCACCGGACCGGGCCGATCGACCGCCGGCTGCGTCCGGTCGCTCGCGCGCACGCGCGAGGCCACAGATGCCACGGCCTGTGACCGTCAGATGGGCGGTTAGTGTTGATGTGCCGAGGTGAGAGGAGTCATACCCCGACGATGAGTACGGAGAGTAGCGACCGACTGGGGCGTGCCTATCTGCGGCCGGTCGCGTCTGCTGACCATGAGCAGGTCCGGCAGCTTCATGGGCAAGGCCTGTCCCGCAACAAGATCGCCGAACGGTTGGGGCGGTCGCCTTCCACCGTGAGCAAGATCGCGGCGGAGCTCGGGCTGGAGTTCGACCGCACGAAGACCGCCCAGGCGACCCACGCCGCCGTCGTGGACGCCGCTGCGCGCCGGGCGGAGATTCTCACGGCGACCTACCGGCGCCTGGGCGAGACCCTGTCCCGGCTCGGTAGCCGCTCGCCGGTCGCGCATGGCCAGGCCCACGATGGCGAGACCGTTGAGACCCCGGTGTCGGTGCTGCCCGCGCGCGACGTCCAGGCGCTCGCCACCGCGGCGGACCGGCTGTCGTCTGTGGTCGCCCGCCTGGAAGGCGTCGACAACGGCACGACGCAGCTCAGCGCGGTCGATGCCTGGCTTGCCGCGATGTCCGGGAGGTCGGCGTGACCACGCTGCGGGTAGTCGGCCCCGAGGATGCCGACGCGGTGCGGGAGCTCCACGGCCGGGGGCTGAGCCGGAACGCAATCGCCCGGGAGATCGGCCGGTCCGCTTCCACCGTGAGCAAGATCGCGAAGGATTTGGGGTTGTCTTTCGACCGCACGGCTACCAAAGCGGCGACAGAAGCGAAGGTGGTCGACGCTGCGGCGCAGCGCGCCGAGCTGGTCACGGGCATGCTCGCCGAGGCAGCCGCGCTGGTCCGCCGGCTCTCCGGACCCTTCGACGCCGTATACCCGGACAAAGAGGGCAACGCGGTCGAAACACGCCTCGCCCAGGTCACACCGGCCGCTGTCCGCGATCTATGCTCCGGGATCTCCTCCCTGTCCGCGTCGATTGCCCGGCTCTCCGGGATCCCGGCCGAGGACGGCGCGGCTCAGGCCCGGTCGATGTTGGGTGACCTCGCTCGTGCGCTCGCCATCTGCCCCCGGCCGACCTCGAACGTACGTTCTTCGCGATCGTTCGGGATCTTGGTGAGCAGTGCGGCCTCGCATCCGAGGAGTCCGGTCTCCAGGTGGCCGCCATGATCATGACCCTCGCCCGGTTCACGGCGACGATCTTGGACGAGTGGTCCGAAGACGATCCGGACGCCGCAGAAACCTGGCTCGAGGATGTGGTGGCCGGGATCATGATGGAGGCCGAGCGGCGCCGGGGCACGGATGACTGACACCGGCGACTTGGACGTCGGGGCGCTCGGCATCGACCTCGACGGGATAGCACGCCGTGTTGCCCGCTACGAGCAGGCCATGACGGCGGTCCGCTGGCGGCTATGGGGTGTCGTGGACCCGCGGGCGTTCGGCGCCCTCGATCGGCATCTACGCCGCCTCCCGGCCCGGCCGGTGTCCGCCTTCGCCGCCGCGCTGGCCCAGGCCGACCTCGACGGGTTGGACCGGCTCCGCGGTCAGCTCGGCGACGAACCACCATCCGGCTGGGCACCGGCCGTCATCCTGACCGAGGCACTCCAGCGACGCACCCGGGCGGTAGATGCGCTCGGTGGCGGGGTCGTGGTCCCGACGATGCTCGCTGGCCCGGTCCGTGCCCTGCTCGCCGAGGGCCTGGCCGCCCGCGGCGGGCGTGACGGGGGGCTCGTCCCATCACCGGGCCTGGCCGCCCTACTCGACGCCCTTGACCGGGCTGGTTCTCCCGGGCACCCGTCGAAGCCCATGTCCGATGTCGGACATGCCGAGACGCGACCCGGGACCGTAGGGATCAGCACCGTGGAGTACGCCAGGCGGACGGGGTACAGCGCCCGTCATGTCCGCCGGCTGGCCCGCTCCGGGGCGCTCCCCGCCCGGCAGACCGCCGGAGGGGTCTGGCTGATCCTCACGGAGCCTTGTGACACCCACGAGCACGACCCCGACTGACCCCGACTCGGAGATCCTCGCCGCCCTCGCCGGCCTCGACAGCGCACCTGACACGGACACCGCGGAGCAGCGCCGCGGGTTGCTCGCCCGCCTCCTCGATGCCCGCGCCGAGCGGACGCATGCCCGCCTCGACGCGGAAGCGAACGTGGCCCGTCTCGGCGAGCTTCAGACGCTCCGCGCCGAGATCGTTGCCCACGCCGAGGACGCCGACACCATCGTCGGCCTCCTTGATGCCGCGGTGCGGGCCACGGCCGCACTGGTCGACGAGGTCACCGCCCGGCAGGCTCTGCACCAGCAGTGGCGGACCGAGCTGGCCCGGCTCAACGTGCCCGAGACCCATGACTGTGCCGCCCGTGACGCCGGTCTCGGCCGGTCACCTTCGGGATACAGCTCCGTAGACGTCTCGGTGGACCGGCGCCGGATCGGCTACCTCACCCCCGGTGCCCTGCTGGGGGCCATGCTGCACCTGGTGTCCCGCCGCGCCCCGGCGGGCACGAACCTCGCCCCAACCGAGGTCGGCCCCCACGCCAATCGGAGATTCGCCGAAGACCCGGCCTCCCACATCCGGAAGATCATGGCTGCTGATCTCGGGGAGCAGTCTTGACCGACGGCCGGCGGGCTACGCGGCCGGTCGAGCAGCGGCCGGCCAGCTGGTTGGATACCGCATCGGCGGAGGAGATCGCCCGCGCATTTGAGGCGGGTGAACTCGACGGGCAGCTCGGCGGCAAGATCCCGATGGCCGTCGCACCGGGAGTGCGGTGGACACGGGCCGACCTGGACGGCGCCACCCCCGACCAGATTTCGGCGGCGTTGGCCCGCGGCGACCTGGGCGGCGTTCTCGCCGGCCAAAACCCGACCGAGGCGGCCTGAGCGGAAGCTCGGCCGAGGCAAGTAGCCGGCCCCGACAACTGGAGGTGACATGGCCGACGTTGCGCCGGTCCCGCAGGATCTGGTGCCGAGGACGGAGATCCCGGCCCGCTGGCCGGCGATCAGCGAGCGGCACGCCCGCCGGCTCGTCGAGGAGCGGCGGATCCCGACCTGGTACATCGGCAGGCGGGTGTTCGTGTCGGCCGCCGACGTCGAGCGGTACCTCGGCTCGTGCCGCCGCCCGGCGAATCTGCCACCGGCGGCATAGGGGCGCCACGGGGCAGTGCGGGGCGCCACGGTCACCCCCGGAGACAACAGAACAGGCATTCTGTTGTATGGTCCGGTTCATGATCCTTGAGCCCGTTCCGCCGTCCACCGGGGCCGTCGACGTCGAGATCCTCGACCCGGTGGCCTCGCTCGTTCCCGTCCAGGCCGCGGCCGACCCGTGGCCCGGTCTCGTCGCCCTCTGGCTCGACTCCGGCTTCTCCGAGCGGACCCGGGAGGCCTACGGCCGCGGGGTCGCCGAGTGGACCGCGGCGTGTGAGCGGTGGGGGGTGCATCCGCTGGCCGCCCGCCGCCAGCACCTCGACCGGTGGGCCCGCGACCTGGAGGCCGCCGGGCAGGCGTCCACGACGATCGCCCGGAAACTGTCCTCCGTCGCGAGCATCTACGGCTACGCCGTCGACGAGGGGGTCATCGCCACCTCGCCGGCCGCCCGGGTCCGCCGGCCGAAAACCACCGACCGCCACCAGGCCCCCGGTATGAGCCGCGACGAGGCGCGGGCGTTCCTCGCCGCCGCCGCCGCGGACGGGCCGCGCACCGAGGCGATGATGGGCCTGTTGCTGCGCAACGGTCTGCGGGTGTCCGAGGCGATCGGCCTGGACGTGGCCGACCTGGACGTCGAACGCGGCCACCGGATCATCCGCATGGTGGGGAAGGGCGCGAAGGCCGCGGTCATCGTGCTCGCTCCGGCGACCGGGCATGCCCTCGACACCTACCTTGCCGGCCGCACCACCGGGCCGCTGTTCGCCACGGCGACCGGTCGCCGGCTCGACCGGGCCGCGGTGTGGCGCAAGGTCCGCCAGCTCGGGTGCCGTGCCGGCCTGCCGCAGACCCGGCTGTCCCCGCATTCGCTGCGCGCGACCGCGGTGACGCTCCTGCTCGACTCCGGAGCTTCGCTGCGGGACGCCCAGGACTTCGCCCGGCATGCCGACCCGCGGACGACGAGGGGCTACGACCGGGCCCGCGGCAACCTCGACCGGCACGGGACGTACGCCTTGTCGGCGTTCCTCGGCGGGTAGCCGTACCCGCCTGTGATCACTCCCGCGGCGCCGCGAAAGTGATCACGGGTGGTCGATCCGAGACGTTGACCTTGCCGGAGCCGACAAGGTCAACATCGATGCGCAGTCGACTCGGCGTTGCCGGTGGGGCGGTCCGATGAACCGTTGACATTGTCATGGGGCCTCGGTCGCGGACGAGCGTGCCCGGGAGGCGCACCGGCGTCTCAGGTTGGGAGACCGGCTGTAGCCGGCCCGGCGCCGATCTGGATGGCTCTGCGGCGATTCGGCCCCGGGCGTTTCCCGTTCGGGACGGGCCAGCGAGCCCGGGCTGCCGGGCCGGCACACCACGCACGGAGGATGGGCAGCATGAAGATTCGGCTCGAAGGCAGCGAGGAACAGTGTGTCCGCGCGGCGACCTTGCTCGCCGAGGTCATGGATGTGATCAGGGTGTCGTCCCCGGAGGGGGACCGTCGGTACAGCGCCATCCGGATGCACCTCGAAGTGCGGCTTCGGGCTGACGGCCGCGGCGAGGCGGAGGACCCGGCCGCGTAAAGCCTGTTCGACACGCTCCGCCAGGCCTCGTGGCCTGCTGCGCACGGCCCGGCCGGTCGAGGACCGGTCGGGGACCCGAAGTACGAGCGATTCGCCGTCGCGGTCGATCGTGCGCGGGCAGCATGCGAGAACTCCGGCGGAGACCCGGAACGCGATCTTCCGGGCGCCCGGAAGATGTCACAGGTCGGTAACGGTGAGCGCGAACGCCGGAGGCGACCCGGATCGCGATCTTGTCGCCGCCGACAAGATCGCTCCGAACGCCCGCGGTGAGCGGCGGAACCGAGGGTAACCTTCGCGGCGTCGCGAAAGTTACTGCAAGTAGCAACGGGCGCACGTACACCGTGAAGGACTGAGGCCTGACCCACTACGCGGCCACCCGTCTCCGCCGTGACCCCAGCTTGCGAGGTAGCCGTGCCCGCACTGGCGTCCTGGACCGGTGCCTGAGACCGGTCCACGATGCGGGGATGCCGGCGTCGTCGCTGGCGGCCTGGTCGCCGAGGCCGGTCACGCCGGCTCCTTGACCCGGGCCTGCGGATGGTGGACGGGGCAGCGGCCGGGGATGCCGTCCGCGGTGACGAACCGGTGGCCGTCCGGGTGGAACGTGGCCGTCGGGTGGGTGAGGCACACCAGCTTCGACGGGTCACCGGGATCTCGCCGTGGATACCCCGGCGTTCACGCCGGGGAGGAAACGGCGCATCCTGCTGGGCATTCGGTGGCCTTTCCTCGGACAGCACCGCGCGCCCCCGTACCCGTCCAGGCCGGGGGCGCCAGGGTGGCGTCTACAGCTGCCGGCCGTCCGCCTCACGTTCGGTGCGGCGGGCCCGGTAGGCACCGACCGCCTCGTGGATGTACTCGTGGCCGGGCTTGTTGAAGGCCGCGAGGACCGCGTCGAGATCCTCGGGGGCGACGAACCCGAGATGCGTCGCCGCACCGCCGCTGATCTGCCCCGTGCTCACCAGGCCCCGCGGGAGGCGCTGCAGGACATCGATGATCTCGCCGACGGTCGCGCCTTCCCAGATGCCGAGGTCGTGCAGGCCGTGGGGGATGCCCTCCAGGTCGACGTGGCCGACGTGGGTGGCGGGGCCCGGCCCGTCGTCGTCGGCCGGGTCTGGGCGGCCGGGGTGCGTCTGTTCGTTCATCAGGCGGCCACCAGCTCGACCGGGGCGGCCGCGACGGCGGCCGGGGTGACGGTGACCGTGAGCGTCGGGGCGTGCGGCTTCATCGGCACCGGGCCGAGGCCGTACCGGGCGTAGTCCCGGGCGATCTGGTCGAGGTCGGCGGACTCGCGGGCCGACGGGGTCCGCTTGATGGTCACGCGGCCGTAGGTGCCGTCGGGCAGCCGGTCGAGCAGCTTCCGTGACCGGTCCACCCCGCGGTTCCCCGCGCGGCGGGCCTCGGCGCCGGCCTGGTGGACGTCGCCGGCGGCCTCGATCTCGGCCAGCGGCGGCAGCTCCGTGAGCGCGTACAGCGGCGTCGTCGGCCGGGCCTGCTTCGGCTCGACCACGGGCGCGGCCGGGGCGACGGCGGCCAGGACGTGGTGCGCGCCGGCGACGAGCAGCCGGCGGGCGGCGTGGGCGGCACGCTCGCGGATCTGGCGGACGATCAGATCGTGGATCATGTTGTCTCCCCCGTGAGTCGTCATATGCTGATACGGAGGAACCTACTAGCGATGAGATAGAAGGTGTATGGGGAGATAGGCGAGGGACGGTCAACAGCCACACAACTAGCGGGACGCTAGTATGTCCCGCGTGGACAGCCCCGACGACCTGCTCAGCTACGCCGACGTCCAGGCCCTCATGGCCAGCCGCGGGCACACCATCAAGGTCTCCAGCCTGCGCGCGATGCGCCGCATGAAGCAGATGCCCGAACCGGACGAACTCCCTGTCGCCGACCGTCCCCGCTGGCGCCGCTCCACCGTCGAGCAGTGGCTTGCATCTCGGCCCGGACGGGGTGCCCGTACCGACTTGCGCCCGGCGCAGGACGACTCCGCCAGTAGATGACCGGCTACCACCACCGTGTCGCATTGTTCTGGGCTGATCATCCCGACTGGGATCCGTGCTGGCACCCGGACAGATAGGCCGCCGGCGCCCCCCTCTTGCCGGAAACACCGCATCTACCCGGTGAGTCTGGGTAACGGCCGGAGGGGTCTGCGGCCCGCCTGGTCGGCGCCAGCGTGTGCTGGCATCCCCTCCGGATAGAGCCGGAGCCCCTTTTGGAGGGGCTAAAGGAGCCCCTTTTGGAGCCTCTCCGGGCAGGGCGACACGCCGTCCGCGTGGGTCGCTGCTGGGGCGTCCGGCGCGCCGGTTGGGGGCTCCTGGGAGCGTGCGCGGTGCGCATGCTCCATATGTGCCGTCGGGGGGTTGGTGACGGCTGGTGCCGTCCTGACAGTGACCTGGCGGATCGACGGATGCAATACGACACCCTTGATCATCGGAGAGCGAGATATCCATCCGTGGGCCTGTTCGGGGGCCTGTTCGGGCCGAGGTCTACGGTGCGGGGATGCGGCGACGGCGCGGGGCGGATGCGGCGGACGGCTGGCTGGCGGGTCTGGTCCGGGCGGCCGCGGCGGGCGATCCTGTCCCGGCTGCCGATCTGCGGGATGGTCTGCGGCGCCTCGCCGCGGCGGGCGGCGAGGCAGCGTGGGCCGGCCGGGCGGAGCGGATCC
>NZ_CDXDOR010000108.1:8280-15641 GCF_978021225.1 Frankia sp. CeTa3Moorea
TGGTCGCGGCGGCCCGGACGGGCACGACCATCCGTCCGCCGCTGGCCTGGACGGAGATCGCCGGGCTCCTGGGCGAGGAGCTCGGCGTGGTGATGGCCCGCTACCCGCACCTGGTCGCGGACCCGCGTACGGGGCCGGTCAGCCGGCAGGAGAGCGCCGCGGCGCATGCGGCCCGGCCGCCCGAGGACCCGCTGCCGCCGACCGTGGGCCGGCTGGTGCTGCCGTGGTGAGCGCACCGCCCCTGACGGCCGGCTACCCGCGCTGTCGGCGGGCGGTGTCGGCCCGGACGCCCTCGAGGACCTCCTGCGCGGCCGCGGTGCCGCTGTGGCGGATGATCCACAGCATCGCCCGGGCCCCCTCGGCGAGGGTGATGCGCAGGGTCTCCCGCTCGCTCGGGGTGGCGTCGTGGGCGTCCGGGCCAGGCCGTGTCGAGGGGGTCGCCGCCCGCCTCCAGCTCGTCCGCGGCAGCCCGCAGCAGGTCCTGGATCACCGTCCCAGTCTGCCGCGGACGGGCCGGGACATGACGGCGGCCCCGGCCGGCGGGTGCCGGACCGGGGTCGCCGGTGAGCCTACCTACCGGGACGTCCGGCGGGCCGGGGCCACGATCTGCTCGGCCGCCGTACGGGCGGCGGCGAGCAGATCGTCACGCTCGGCCCCGAGGTGCAGGTGGGCGTGGTCCGCGAGCCGGTCCGCGCGCTCGGCGGGGTCGACGATCGCGTCAGCGATCGCCTGGATGTGCTCGGGCAGGGTGTGGGGCATGAGTGTCCTTTCGGTTGGAGCGGATATCAGCACCGTACACCGGTGTAACGGGTCCGTGTGGCGGGATGCTCGGATCTGTTACATCGGTGTACGGGCCTCGTATACGGTCCTGGCCATGACCGACGATGTCTCCGGGGATCCGGCCGCGCTGCTGCGCGCGGCGGTGGACGCGGCGGTGGCGGCGCTGGCTGTGCTGCCCGCGGTGGAGCGGGCGGCGGCGGCGCACCGGGCGGCGCGGACGGTCACCGTCTACGGCCAGCAGGCGCTGGCCGCCGCCTACGCGGACGCGCTGGCCGCCGTGGTGGCGGCGCAGGGCACCCAGCCCGCGGCCGCGGCGGCGTTGGCTGAGTACGGGGAGCGGACCGGGGACGCCGCCCTGGCCGCCCTGGACGGGGAGGCTGTGCGCCAGGCCCTCTTGCGGGCCCGCAGGCGCCGCTCACCGTCCGCGCCCGGCCGCCCCGCCGCTCCCGGCCCGGCCGAGGGTGCGAACCCGGCATCCGACCACCCCGAAACCGGGTAACCGCACCGCCGTCACGGAATGAGATGTACTCGCGTGCAAAACGAGAACAGCCGGACACTGGCAGTGGTAATCATGTGTCATGGATGATCGGCACAGGCTCCTGCTGGCTATGCGGGCCAGATCCCGAGTTTTGGCCCCACTTTTCGATCAAGGTGTGAGTTCCGTCGAGCACGTCCGCCAGCACCGCCGCCGCGGTGTGGCTCGTCCCGTAACCGTTGTACCCCCACCCGAACCCACCCTCCTCGGGTTCGGGTAGCTCACGCAGGACCGTGATGTCTTGGCGTTCCGTGGGGCCGCTCTCCGGCACTTCGACGAGCAGGCGACTCGGGTGCCACTCGTCGGACACGGCATCTGGCCGACTTCTGCCCCAGCGCCCGGACCTGCGCGCTGCCGGCCGTGCAGCGTGCCCCTGGAGTCCGTGTTCGACGCGATGGGGCCTGAACGTAGCCGATCGGACTCGTACCGCGAGAGTCGTTCGCCGCAATCGGTCCGCTACAACACCTTGGCGCACCGACGCCCGTTGAGACGCGGATGACCTCCTTCGGCCATCATGGCCTCATGGCCAAGCCTGCCCTGCCGCCCACCCCGCACCCGCACGCGCTCATCACCACGACCAACACCGACGTCTACCTGCGGGCCGCGATGCAGATCCTTCACGAGGTCGACTACGACCAGCTCGACGACACCGGAAAGATCGCCTTCGCCCAGGCTGCGGCGGCCATTGCGACCGGAGTGCAGGCGACCCGCCCCGACTAGGCAGATGGCCCGAGCAGCAGGTACATGCTCACGTCGGCGGCCCGCGCGAGCGCGAGAGCGTCGGCGAGCCTCTCCGAATCGGAGAACACCTCGTCCCCTCGGATGACTGCACGGGAGACGTTCTGCTGGCTGACGCCGTACTCCCGCGCAACCTCCGTCAAACAGCAGGGCGGCGGCGATAACCCGGCCTTCATCCGGTGGATGCGCCACTTCTTCCAGGGCCTCTGGGACGAGAAGCTCCCCGACAGCCGCCGGATGTTACGCGGCGAGTGCTACTTCGACGACTACTCGACCGACAATGTCGGCTCGGGCCTGCGGGAGTGGGGTCGCAACCCGAACTCGGCTGCGGAGTACCTGCGCCTGTTCGGTTCTCGCTGACGCTCGGTGCCGCGGAGGTGTCGGCGCAGCAGCTACCCATCCCACCGCAACACCGGTGGCAGGGACGGCGGAGAAGGGGTTGGGATCACTGTTGAGGCGATGTTCATAGCCACTGGGCACGCCGTGCGGCAGTTCGCCGGATACCCTCCAGGGCCTCCTGTGCTGCCGCCGTCCCGGAGTTGTCGCCCACCCAGGCGGCCAGCCGTGCCCCCTGTGCGAGCGACTCGAGCAGTGCCCGCCGCTCGGCCTGTGTCGTATGTGCGTCGAGCCAAGCTTCGGTGAGCGGGTTCTCCCCCGCTTCCAGTGCCTCGGCCGCCTTCCAGAGCAGATCTCTGATCATAGGGTCATCTTCTCGTAGGCGTACTTGTCGGTGGCTGACGGAAGATCTCGTGCGATCCGATTCGCAGCCACACGACATGCGGGCCCAGCCGCCCTGGGATGGGCTGCCCGTAAGCCCACAGTGCCCGGCCGTCGGGAGCCCAGGTCATCTCGTAGACGCTCGAAGCTGACTTGTACCCCTTCACGCGCAGCGAGGGGTGGAACGTGCCTGCGGTCAGCCCCTCGACGAAGAGGGTTCGCGCCCGCAGAAACGCGGCGCGCTGCTCGGGTCGCAGCCGGCCCCAGTCCGCCCAGAACGCGGCAACCGGCAGGAAGGTAGGCACACGATACGTTAGCCGCCTTTCGACTCCCTGTACGAATCGGGCCCAGGGCCTGTGGATAACGGAACGGGCTCAGCTCGCCTGTGGATGGACGGCAGCGTCGGCCAGAAGTCGATCGAACGTCTCGGGGTCGCAGACGACGAACCGTCCGGCCTCATAGTCGGCGAGGCCCACCTCGGCCGCCTCGATCCACCCCTCGGGGGGGTCCTCATCGAGGATCTCGACCTCGGGCAGGTGCTGCTCGAGCTCCACCATCGCGCGCACCTTCTCCAAAACCTGTGGACGTCGTCAAGCCGCTTTCACAGTAGCCTGGCATCAACCGTCTTACTGAGTTGATCACATCACGCCGTCTCGCTCTCTCCGGCGATCCCGGTCTCGCGCAGTTCCACCCACGGCCCCGTGGTGACATCCCGACACAAGATCGGCCAGTCGTCGCCGCGCCGCCGGGCAGTGTCAAGAGAGGCCTGTGGGTCGACCTGTCCTCCAGGTAGTCGCGTGGCCCAGTTGAGCGCGGCTGACCCCGCGCGGTCGGCCGCGAGGTCCTCCCGGGTGGCGTCCCGGTACCGGCCGTAGGTGATGTCCTGGCGGACGAGCTGGTAGGGGCGGCCATCATCCTCGTCGAGAATCTTCCGCCACTTCCACATCACGATCTCGGTCTGGTCGGGCCACCCCTCCATCTGGATCCCGCAGGAGTCGATCGGGTCGTCCGCGTCGAGGTCGGGACGGTGTTCGCGCACCCATGCGGAGTCGAGATCGAGGTAGCGTAGCCCCCATCGACGGACAATCATGCAGCCCGCCGTTTCTGATCAAGCCTCTCCAGTGCCTCCTGAATGCCCAACGCGAGCGCGTTGAGACGGTCCCATGCCAGCCGCCCCTGGAGCTCGGGAAATTCCTCGATCGTCCGGCGAACCTCAAGAAAGCGCGGGTCCCCCAGGCCGGAGGCGGACACCGCCCGGGCCGGGGCGCCGTCGAACAGGGCGGGCTGCGCCGGAGTCGTAGTCACGCTGGTCTCCCTCGATGATGACAGCTTTCATGTTTCATGATCTCGCCTTTCTGCGGGACATCTTCCTCCTTCGGTGCGCGAAACGGTCCGACACCGTGTTTTTTCGGGGCGTCACGTCGCCACTCGGGCCCGCTGGTCCGCGGCGCCGCACGTCGGCGTCACGCAGCCCCTCGCCTGGGCGCCCGATGGCCCTCGGTGGGCCACACGGACACCGCGCCGATACCGAGCAGCGCATCGAGGCGGCCCCGCAGCGCGGGTGTGGCGTGGACCTTGTATTCGAGCTCCATCAGCGTGCGCCGCCTCTCGCCCTGAAGGCTCAGGCGTACCGGTCGGGAGCCGCGGTGTGCCGTCAGGGCCCTACGCAGCTCGCCGACCAGGCGCGGCGTGATCGCACTCACGGGCAGGGTGAGCAGGACCGGCGTCTCCTCGACGTCCGAGGCGGTGAGGTCCAGGGTGGCCAGGTCGCTCGCTACCAGGCTGATAGAGCCGTCCCGCTCGTTGACCCGGCCCAGCACGGACACCACCGCGTCCGGGACGAGCCGGCCCGAAAGTGCCGCGTAAGTCCGCGAGAAGAACAGGACCTCGATCGCGCCCTCCAGGTCCTCCACGGTCACGGCCGCCCACGGTGCCCCGGAGCTCTTGCTGACCTTCCGGTCAACCTTGGAGATCATGCCCGCGATGCGCACCTCGCGCCCGGCTTGGCCGGCGTCGAGGAGGTCCACGATCGTGGTCGAGCGGTGATGCTCCAGTATCGCCCGCGCCCCGTCCAGGGGGTGGCCGGAGACGTAGAGGCCGAGCATGGCCCGCTCCTGGGCCAGCAGTTCCTGCTGCGGCCATTCCGGGCCGCCCAGGTCCAGATCAATCCTGCTGGGCGCCGGTTCGTCATCGACGCCATCATCGACGTCATCGAACATGTCGTACTGCCCAGCCGCCCTGGCCCGCTTCGCATGCAGTGCCGCGCCGATCACGCCCTCGTGGACCTCGAAGAGGGGGCGCCGCCGATGGCCGAGAGAGTCGAACGCCCCGGCCATGATCAGTGAGCCGACGGCCTGCTTGTTGCATGCCGGCGCCTCGACTCTGTTGAGGAAGTCGGGGAACGAGGTGTAGGGGGCCTTCTGCCGACCCGTGATGATTGCGTCGACCACACTCGTACCGACGTTGCGGACCGCACCGAGGCCGAACCGGATGCCCTCCCCCACCGGGGTGAAATCCAGCTCGGATTCGTTGACGTCTGGGGGCAGTACCCGTACGCCCATCCGTCGGCACTCCGCCAGGTAGATCGCCATTCGGTCGGGGACAACCGCGACCGAGGTCAGTACGGCCGCCATGTACTCAGCGGGGTAGTTCGCCTTCAGGTACGCGGTCCAGTACGACACCATCCCGTAGTCGGCGGTGTGGGCGCGATTGAAGGCGTAGTCGGAGAACGGGACGAGAATGTCCCACAGGGTCTTGATCGCCGCGTCGGAGTACCCGCCCGCGCGCATCCCCGCGGAGAAGGGGGCGAACTCCTTGTCGAGGATCTCCTTCTTCTTCTTGCCCATCGCCCGGCGCAGCAGGTCAGCCTTGCCGAGCGAGTAGCCGGCGACCGCCTGCGCGATCGCCATGACCTGCTCCTGGTAGACGATCAGGCCGTACGTGTCACCGAGAATGTCCGCGCAGACCTCAGCCAACTCGGGATGGATGGGCACGACCGGCTTGCGGCCGTTCTTGCGGTCTGCGTAGTCAGTGTGCGCGCCAGCCGCCATCGGACCCGGCCGGTAGAGGGCCAACACGGCGGAGATGTGCTCGAATGCTGTCGGGGCCATGGCACGCAGCAGGGCCCGCATCGCCGTGCCGTCGAGCTGGAACACCCCCAGGGTGTCGCCGCAGGCCAGCAGCGAGAACGTCGCGGGGTCGTCGAGCGGAACCGTCTCCAGGTCGATGTTCTCGCCGCGGGTGCGCCGGATGTGGGCGAGCGCGGCTTCCAGGATCGCGAGGTTCCGCAGGCCCAGAAAGTCAACCTTCAGCAGGCCCATGGCTTCGCAGGTCGGGAAGTCGAACTGCGTGATCGTCGCGCCGTCGTCCCGGCGCCAGACCGGCAGGACGTCCACGAGGGGGTCGCGGGACACGATGACGCCGGCCGCGTGCACACCGGCCTGGCGGATCACGCCCTCCAGGCCGGTCGCGAGATCCAGTACCTCGGCGACCACCGGATCGGCGTCGCGCATCGTGCGGACCTCGGTCGCCTCGCCGTAGCGGGGGTGCGTCGGGTCGGACACGGCGGCCAGCGGTGCGTCGCGGCCCATCACCGGTGGCGGGAGGGCTTTGGTGATCCGGTCCCCGACCGCGAACGGGTGCCCCAGCACGCGGGCGGCGTCGCGGACCGCGGCTTTGGCCTTGATGGTCCCGAAGGTGATGATCTGCGCGACGCGGTCGTGTCCGTATCGGTCCGCAACGTAGCTGATCAGCTCGCCGCGCCGGTGCTCGTCGACGTCCAGGTCGATGTCGGGCATCGAGGGGCGCTCGGGGTTGATGAACCGCTCGAAGTACAGCTTGTAGTCGATCGGGTCCAGGCCGGTGATCCCCAGCGCGTAGGCGACAATCGAGCCGACGGCCGAGCCGCGGGCGTTCACCCGGATGCCGCGCTCACGCGCCTCCCGGCAGATGTCCGCCACGACCAGCATGTACGTGGACAGCGACCTGCCGACGATGACGTCGAGCTCGTAGGCCGCGCGGTCGCGCCGATCGTTCGGTACGCCGCCGGGGTAGCGTCGGGCCAGGCCGGCGGCGACCTGGTCGCGCAGGTAGGACTCGTCGGTCTCCCCCGTGGGCAGCGGGAAGACTGGCATGAGGTCGCGGTGGGCGAACACCTCGTCGTAGGACTCCACCAGGGCCGCGACGTCGAGCGTCGTGTCGGTGGCGCCGGGAACCTCGTCGTCCCAGAGGGCCCGCATCTCTTCAGCGCTCTTGAGATAGTAGCCCTCGCCGTCGAACTTGAACCGGCTGGGGTCATGCAGGGTCCTGCGGCTCTGGACGCACAGCAGTGCCGCGTGGGCACCGGCCTGGTCGGCGGTAACGTAGTGGGAGTCGTTCGTGGCCAGCGGGCGCAGGCCGAGCCGCCGGCCGATGTCGAGCAGGCCAGCGCGGACCGAGCGTTCGATGGCCAGCCCGTGGTCCATCAGCTCCAGGAAGAAGTTCTCGGGCCCGAAGATCTCCCGGTAGGTCTCCGCGGCGCGCAGGGCCTCGTCGGGCTGCCCGAGCCGCAGCCGGGTCTGCACCTCGCCCGACGGGCAGCCCGTCGTGGCGA
>NZ_CDXDOR010000108.1:15992-18907 GCF_978021225.1 Frankia sp. CeTa3Moorea
TGACCCCCGCTGAGTGCGTGGCGAGCAGCTCGGCGTCCATCCGGGGCTTGCGGTAATAGCCCTCAATCGAGGCCAGCGACGACAGCCTGAACAGGTTGCGCAGGCCGGTGGCGTCGCGGGCGAGCATGGTCATGTGGGTGTACGCCCCGGCACCCGAGACGTCGCCGCCCTCCCCGAACTGGTCGGACGAGCGTTGCTTCGTGCTACCCCAGAACACCGGCGTTTTGTGGTGGCGTCCGGCGGGGGCCACGTACGCCTCGATCCCGATGACGGGCGTGATGCCGGCCGCGGTGGCGACCCGGTGCAGGTCGTAGGCACCGGACATCGTGCCATGATCGGTCATCCCGACCGCCGGCATACCGAGCCGCGCGGCCTCGGCGACCAGGTCCCCGATCCGCGCCGCCCCGTCGAGCATCGAGTGGTCGGTGTGGACGTGCAGGTGGACGAAGGAGCGGTGTCGGTGGCGTTGGTTCATGCGGCCCTGCCTTTCTCGCGTCGCGGGGTGGTTAGCGGTCGACGACGGGTTTCGTCAGGTCGCGGTGGTGCACGGTGGCCTGGTCGAGCGGGGCGGCGATGGCCATGGCGACGGTGGCCGCGCGGTGCCGGCCGCCGGCGCATCCCACGGCGACGGTCACCCGGCCGGCTGAGGGGCGGCGTGGAACACCTGGACGGCGGCGACGGTCGCGGTGATGAGCGACGCAATGCCCGGGGTGGTCAATACGGTGTTGCGAACAGCCGGGTCGTGGGGCGGTGAGATACCGCAGCTGCGGCTGTACGTGGGGGTCCCGGAAATGCGTCCGAAGGTCGAGTGTGATGTCGGCTTTCGGTGGGGTGCCGTGAAGATAGCCGAACGATACGACCTCTGTCGAATCCTCGGAATGTCTGGTCGCGCGCATTGGGAATGCGTCCTTTCGGATGGTTTTCGGCATGGGGGTAGCGCGGGAGGTGGTGCGGGGAGAAAAGACCGGTCTGATTCGCCGGCCGATGGTTTTCTGGCGTGGGTTCGGGTTAGAGGGTGGCGGTGAGGAGCGCGGCGGCCCACAGGCAGGCCAGGTGCAGGGCCTGGTCGGCCAAGTACATGCCGTTGAGGCCGCCCTCGGCGAGTGCGGCGAACCGGCGGGCGCCGGTGTGCTCCAGGACCCAGCGGACGGTCCAGCGCCGGTCCCACAGGGCGTGGGTGCCGGCGGACACCGCCAGCCCGGCGGCCGCCCCGGGCAGGCTCAGCGGCACGTGCAGAGCGGCCACGGTGATGGCGGTCATGGCCACGACGACCGCGTGGTACTGGGCGACGTGGCGGGCCAGGGCGGCCCAGCCGGCCCGGCCCGGCTGCGCCTTGGCGGCGGCCTGGGTGTCGGTCTGGCCCAGGACGTGGTCCGCCAGCTGATGTGCGGCGTAGAGGGTGACGCCCAGGACGGCGTACACGGCGGCGGAGCTCACCGGGTCTCCGTCCGGGGCGGCAGCGTGGTGACGCAGCGGGGGCAGATCAGCCCGCCGTACGGGCCATGGGCCGGGCAGTGGCTGCGGTTGACAGGGTTGGAGTCCTCGGCCGCGGTGAGGATGATGGGCATGGCTCCTGCTCTCCTGTGGAGGGATGTGGGGTGGACCCCGGCGCGGCCGTTGCTGTCCAGGCGTATGGGCCGCGCCGGGGATACTCAGCCGTTGTCGCTGGTCTTCTTCATGCCCCCGAGCGCCTCGGCGCGGCGGAGACCGGGATAGTCGTCTCCAGGCCGGGTCACGAGAAGGTCGACGGCCTCGGCGAGCAGGTCGGGATGGCTCTCGCCTGGGATCTCCGTCGTCCCGGCGAGCAGCAGGTCGCCCAGGTCGTCTGGCCGTCCAGCGCTGTGCCAGCCGTCCGAGTAGCACAGCCACCAGCGTCCGGTCCGCGGGTCCTCGGCCCACATGCCGCCGCGGTCGTCGTCGTAGCGCAGCCACGCGCGGCCGTGCGGAGGGAGGTCGACGGCGCTCACCGGGCACCCACCTGGCGCTGGCGGATCTCGGTGATCCACTGCAGGTTCAGTCGGCGCCAGTCGTCGGTGCCGTCTGGGTCGAGGCCATGGTCGAACTCGTCCTGTCTCGTCTGGAGGCCGAGGTCGACGCATCCGTAGGTGTAGGCATTGGCATAGGTGTCGATGTCCGGGTCTCGGTAGAGATGTCCGACGATCTGCCAGCCGACGGGGCCGTTGGGCGCGATGGCGTCGGGGTCGAAGCGATGGGCCCATCCGGGGCGCTGCTGGTCGAGGAGTCGGGCGCCGCGGGCGACCCGCTCGGCAGCGGCGGCGGCGCTCACCGGACACCCGCCCGATGATGCTGGCGGCGACGGGAGCGGTTACCGGCGGCGATCCTCGCGGCGCTGACAGTCCGGCGGACGGCGGCGCGCACCGCGTCGACGATCAGAACGTCCAGGGCGCCAGGCGCTGCCGGCGGGATGGTGGAGACGGTGCGCGCACGGGCGCGGGGGGCGGTCATGATGGGTGTGTCCCTTCTGAGGGGAGGGCAGGCGGGCCGGGATGTCTGGCCGGACATGGGCCCGGCCCGTCTGCGCGTGCGGCTGGTCGTGTCAGTGCCGGCCCGGACGTGGTCCGCTCGGCCGAGTCGGGCGGGCTAGCTGCGCCGTGCGGCGCGTAGGGCGGCGGTGTTCGGCTTCCAGCGGATGCCGACCCGGCCGCGGGTGGACATCCGGTCCAGGGAGCGTTCGCGGCCTTCCTGGACGGTCTCCTCTTCGCCGATGCCGGCGAGGTTGTTGTTCCAGGCGGCGTTTTCCCGATCTTCGGTGATCAGGGTCTGCTTGATGCGGCCCGCGCGGCGGGCCTTGCGGTGGATGCGGCCTGTTGGCGGCTTCGGCTTTCGATCCTTGATGGTCATGTCTTCTCCGGTTCTGGCGGTGGTGATCTGCCGGGCGGCGGCCGGTGCGGGGG
>NZ_CDXDOR010000109.1:0-17769 GCF_978021225.1 Frankia sp. CeTa3Moorea
GTCCCACGCCCCGCAGCGCCAGCCTCGTCCGGCCCGGACCGCCGCGGCCCCGGGCCGGACGAGGCTGGCGCTGCGGGGCGTGGGACTGCTGGGCCGGGTGGGACTGCTGGGCCGGGTGAGACTGGGAGTTTCCGTACTGAGACAGAGGATCCGCCGATCAGGTCAGGGCCGCCATGGGTCCACCCGGACTGGATGAGGTGTTCCACACCAGTCCGCGTATCGTCCGGAGGCCGGGGGTACGGCCGGGTTTCGCGACCGGACCCACCGGCGGGTCATCCCCGCTAGGGCGCTCGCACCGACCTCGCACACCCGACCGTTCGGCCGGGCGCGGACGGCCTTGCAAGCCGTCGTTCTGTTCAAGGTACATCGCCGTCCCGCCACGCGGAGTGTGAGAGACGCCGATCCTGCGGCTGTACGTCTCGGGCTCACCCGCCGGTTCGTCCCGGGTTACTCCTTCGGGCGAGCGGGTCGCCGGCCGCGGTCCGCAGCCCCCGGTCGCGGCGGTGACGTGCCCGGCCCCACGGAAGTGGGTGGTCCCACCGGAGTGTCCGATCCCACGGCGGGGTCCGGCCCGATCGGGGAGGGCCGCCGTCTAGGCCCGCAACCGGCGGGCGAGCAGCAGTCAGAGCAGCAGCGGGGCGAACGGCATCGCCGTGAGGTTAGGGGTAGACGAACGGAAAGCCGGAGTACACCGCCCCCCGCGCCGGGGGCGGGATAGGGATCGAGCCCGTGCTGCCCGGCCGCGCCGGCCCGCAGGAAGACGTCGACGTCGTAGTGGCCGATCCGGGTGATCAGCCCGAACCAGACCAGCATGACCAGTCCGGCGACCAGCAGGCTGGGCCGACCGGGTGGCGTCGGCCATGGCAGTCCCCGGACGGGCTATCGGTCATCCGGGCCGGGCCGGCTCCCACGTTCGTCGCCACGGCGATCGTCCTCGTTGCCCCGCACGCTTCCTCAACTCCACCCGTTGCGTCAGAAGGCGAGTTCGGTGACCAGGTGGATGACCAGTCCCACGAGGGCACCGACGACGGTGCCGTTGATCCGGATGAACTGCAGGTCGCGACCGACGTGCAGCTCGATGCGCCGGGAGGTCTCGTCGGGCTGCCAGCGGCCGACAGTATCTCCGATGATCGCGGCGATGTCGTCCTTGTACCGGCACACCACGCGGGTGGCCGCGTTCGCCACGGTGTGGTCGACGGTGCGCGCCAGCTCCGGATCGGTGGCGAGCTGGGCGCCGAAGGCCGCGAGTTCGTCGGTCGCGCGGACCCGGGCCGTGCTGCCCGGATCGGAGGCGAGATCGAGCAGGATGCTTTTCGCCGTGGCCCACATGGCGGAGATCACCCGGTCGACCTCGGGATGGGCCAGGAGCCGGTACTTGATTTGCTCGACCTGCCGTCCCAGCGCCTCGTCGGTGCGCAGCCGGCCGGCGAAGCCGCGCAGGAACGTGTCCAGGGCGCGGCGTGCCCGGTGCTCGGGGTCGGTGCGCAGCGCCTCGGTGAAGCGCAGCGCCTCGCTGTACGCCTTGGCCGCGACCGCCTCGTCCAGCCACTTCGGCGACCAGCTTGGTGCCCGGTCCTGCACGGTGCGGGTGAAGACCTCCGGGTTCTGCTTCAACCACGTCTCGGCCTCGGTGACGATCACGTCGACCAGTCGATGGTGCAGCCGGTCCTCGACCACCCGTTCCAGCGCCATTCCGAGGGCCCCGGCCCAGGGCCGTTCGACGATGCGGGGCAGCACCGCCTTCTCGACGAGTTCGCGGACCAGATCGTCGTTCATCCCGGAGATCATCGCGGTGAGCCGCTCCGCAGCCTCGGTCGTGACCCGTTCGGCGTGCGACGGCTGGCGCAGCCAGGCACCGACCCGGGCGGACACTCCGATGCCGTCGATCTTCTCCCGGATCGCCTCCTCGGCGAGGAAGTGGGTGCCGACGAAGCTCTCCAGGCTCCGACCAAGCGCGTCCTTACGCCGAGGAATGATCGCCGTGTGCGGGATCGGGAGGCCGAGTGGGTGGCGGAACAGCGCGGTCACCGCGAACCAGTCGGCCAGTGCGCCGACCGCGCCCGCCTCGGCGGCCGCGGCCACGTACCCGATCCACTCCGGGCCACCGCGGGCCTGCCAGCGGGCGGCGAGGAGGTAGATCGTCACCACCGCGGCAAGCAGGCTGCCGGCGATGAGCCGCATCCGGCGAAGCCCGCGGCGCAGGCCCGCCTCGTCGGTCGTGCCGCGCGCGAAGCCAGCCGACACCGGCCCGGAGACGCCCTCCGGATCGTTCATCGCCGCCCGTTCGGTCGGCCGCCCGTCCCGCCGCCCACTGAGATCCTCCTGCTCGTTCCGCCAGCCGGATCGGCGCGGACCGACCAGGCTGGCGGGCGAGCCTGGCGGTGTCGGACGCGACGATCCTCGGCCACCTTATGCGGGAGCACCGCCCATCCGGACCGGCGTGGGGATCATTCGGTCTGGCGCCGGATCCGTCGCTGGATGACGACCAGATCGACGATGGCGACGAGGGCGAGGAAGGCGAGGACCGCGGCGCCGGCTGTCTGCCCCCGGACGGCGAAGAAACCGGCGAAGACCCCGCAGAACACCAGGCCGAACGCGGCGAGGACGCGGCGTAGCCCGAATGCGCTGCGAGCCGGGGGGAACCTTCCCGGATCGGAGGAGCCGGAGGAGAAGGCGCGGCGCCACCAAGGCCGGTGCCCGAGGGCACTACCCCGGTCGCGTTGGTGCGGCAGGGAATGGGTCACAGGCACCGGTATGCCCCGCCCGGACGGGGCGAACCGGTCGCCCTCGTCGCCGTTGCGGGGCTGGTCCTCCCGGGCCGCACGGACGGCATGGAGCGGGCCGGCACCGACGTCGGTCAGCCCTCGGTGGTCGGTCAGCTCACGGGTGGCCGGTCAGCCCTCGGCTGCCGACGTGCCGTGGCGGCCCGGCAGCCTGGCGGTCATCGCGGATCTCGCCTCGTCGCTGACGAGGCGCTCGGTGAAGATCGCGCTTTCGGCGTCGATGCGCGCCAGCACCTCCGGTGTCCCGCCGTCGTGCAGCAGGGCGCGAGCTGCCGCGAGCGCCTGCGGCGGCTGGGCCAGCAGTGCCGCCACCCGGTCGTCGACCCGGGCGCGTAGCGCTTCGGCGTCGGGAAGCACCTCGGTCACCACCCCCAGTCGGGCGGCCTCGGCCGCTCCGAGGGACTCGCCGAAGTAGACGATGCGGGCAGCGATGGCTGGCCCGACCCGGCGGGGTAGCAGGAGGGTTGACCCGAACTCGGGGATCACCCCCAGGTTGACGAACGGCATCCCGAGAGTGCTGCGCTCGGTCGCATAGACGAGGTCGCAGTGCAGCAGCAGCGTGGTCCCGATGCCCATCGCGGGCCCGTCGACCTCGGCGACGAGAAGTTTCGTGCTGCGGGCCAGCGTCCGGATGAAGGTCAGCGTCGGACCCTCCGCCCGGAGGGCGTCGGTGGCCAGAAAGTCGACCAGATCGTTGCCGGCGGTGAAGGATCCACCGCTGCCGGTCAACCGGATAACCCGGATCTCCGGGTCGGTCTCGGCCTTGTCGAACGCCTCCGTGAGGGCGACGTACATCGCCTGGGTGAGGGCGTTGCGTTTCTCCGGGCGGTTGATCCGTACCGTCAGCGTGCCCTGGCCGGGTTCGCTCTCGATCTGGCTGCTCATCCGTGTCTCCTCACCGGTCCGTCGGGTTCCTTGACCCGGCCGTGCTCCTGACCCGGCCGTGCCCAGGGGCGTCGGCCGTGCTCCTGACCCGGTCGTGCCCAGGGGCGTCGGCCGTGCCCAGGGGCACAGTGCCACCGGCTGGCCTCGGGTGAAAGCAGTTGTGTCACCTCCGCCGCTTCCGTGACCTCCGCCGCTTCCGCCAGCCGGGCCTCGCTCGGCGATTAACACAGCGGTTCAGCAGCAGCTCATTGGACGGGAGTTGATGGGGAGGTTCGTCGTGGAGTGGCTGTGGAGTGATTGAAGCTCTGGCGGACCGGGTAGGGCCCGATCGGCAATCGCCAACACCTGATCGGCAATCGCCGACGGGGGGTGAACCGGTGGGGCCGGGTGCCCCAATTCCCGCCCCCGGGTGTCTGCAATGTCTACAACGTCTGCAATGTCCGTAATGGGACCACTCTCCATGGTCTGGCAAGAGGCGGGAGCTGCAGCCCGGGCGGGGGTCGGGTGGGCCGCGAGGGTGCGATCTGTGTGGCCTCGGATCGTGCGATGTTCTTTCGGCAACATGCCAACATGTGATGTGCTTGCGTTGTCGAGCGCGGTGCGGCCGGTTGATCGGGGCCTTCGTGGCCGCGGAGGATCTGTGCCAGTTAGCGCTGACTGCTGCCCGTCAGTGCTAGTTCGTGCGCATCGCCGTTGTTTGGTCCGGACTGCGCTCATGTAATTCGGGGGCGGGTTCCGGTTGCGCGTTGCGCGCTCGCGAATGTCCGTCACTCGGTGCTACCTCGCCATCCTTTTGAGTTGAAGACGGGTGCCCCCAGCCGGGCTAGTTCTTCACCCGCTACAGTTGTCCGCGCCCCCGGAACATTCCCCCGATGCCCGGACCGCCTACTCCAATGCGCCGGCCCGGTGTTGTCATCTGTGGTCTTCCGGTGACATGTCCCGATGGAACTCGACTACTCACCCCCCGCACACGAGGCACTCGACTCCCGGGTGCCGGACGAGAGGACCGGATGCTCCAGAATTGGCCCATCCGCTCGAAGCTAGTGGTGATTCTCGTCGTCCCCCTGGCTGCGCTCGCGGTACTGAGCGCGATACAGGTGCGGGGGAACGTCGACAACGTGCGGGTCGCCAACCGCATCAAGGCACTTGCCGACTTCTCGATCAAAAGCAACGATCTGGTCCAGGCCCTGCAGGTCGAGCGGTACGCCACGAACTCCTATGTCGGTTCCAACTACATGGCCGTCGCTCAGGGGCAGGCGGCGCTCGCCGCCCGCGGCCCGGTGGACCAGGCCCTGGCCGTCTATCGGGCCGGTGAGGCGGCGCTGCCCGCGGCGGGTCGTGACACCCTGGCGACCACGCTCGCGTCGATCTCGGAACGCCTCGACAAGCTCCCGGCGCAGCGCAAGGCGATCGACGCGCACCAGGCGCAGGTGGACCAGAACATTGCTTTCTACTTGGGTGCCGTGGACGACCTCCTCGCCCTCAACGCCCAGGTGGCGGCCGGAAGCCGCAACACCTCGTTGGTCAACGGTGCCACCGCACTGGTGAGTATCGCGCAGGCCAAGGAGCAGGTCGCCCACCAGCGCGGCGCCGTCGTCCGCGTGATCCTCCTCCAGCAGACAGATGTGGCCACGCTGCGGGAGATCCAGACCAGGACTGGGGCGGAGGATGCCTGGCTGGCCCAGTTCCGCACCACGGCCACGGCGGACGAGCAGGAGTTCTACAACGTGACGGTCGGCCGGACGATCTCGGCCGCCGCGACATTGCGTGACGGCACGGTTAACGCCGTACAGAACGGCCAGTCGCTGACCGTTACCCCGCAGATCTGGCTGCAGGCCTCCGACGCGAAGATCAATGCGATGCGGCAGGTCGAACGCCGGGTCGCGGCCGATCTCGGGACGGCCAGCGCGAACATCGCCAGTTCGGCCACCCGAGACGCGCTCGTCAGCGGTATCGGCGTGGCGCTGGTGCTCGTGGTGTCGGTGGTGATTTCTCTCCTGGTGGCGAGCCCGATGATCCGGGACCTACGCCGACTGCGCCGCGGCGCCCTCGAAGTCGCGAACGAGCGGCTGCCCGGAGTCGTCGACCGTCTGCACCGCGGGTCGCCGGTGGACGTGGCCGAGGAGGAATTCCCGGTCGAGGTCCGGAGCAAGGACGAGATCGGTCAGCTCGCCGAGGCGTTCGGCACCGTGCACGCGGTGGCCGTGCGGACCGCGGTGGAGCAGGCCGCGATGCGCAAGAGCATCGGGGACACGTTCCTCAACCTCGCCCGCCGCAGCCAGGCACTCATTCACCGCCAGCTCAAGGTGATCGACGCCTTGGAGCGCAAGGAGACCGACCCGGACGAGCTGGAGGAGCTCTTCCGTCTCGACCACCTCGCCACCCGTATGCGCCGGCACGCCGAGGACCTCATCGTGCTGTCCGGCTCCAAGCCGGCCCGTGGTTGGCGCCGGCCTGTCCCGGTCAAGGACGTCGTCCGTGGCGCCGTCGCCGAGGTGGAGGACTACACCCGGGTCCAGGTGATGTCGATCGACGGAGGGGCCATCAGCGGTCACGCCGTCGGTGACGTCATCCACATGCTCGCCGAGCTGATCGAGAACGCCACCTCCTTCTCTCCGCCCCACACGCCGGTGCATGTCTCCGGGCACGAGGTGTCGAACGGTTTCGTGATCGAGATCGAGGACCGCGGGCTGGGCATGAGTCCGGAGGAGTTCGACGCCGTGAACGAGCGGCTGGCCAACCCGCCCCCCTTCGACCTGTCGACCAGCGAGCGTCTCGGCCTGTTCGTTGTCGGTCGGCTCGCCGAGCGGCATTCCATCTCGGTCAAGCTGCGGTCCTCGCCGTATGGCGGCACGATGGCGATCGTCCTGGTGCCGACCACGCTGCTGCGGCAGGTCGACCCCGACGGGGAGGCCCGGCCGGAGCCCGCGCAGATCGCCCCGCCGCTTGCCATGACGCGGGTTCCGGCTCTCGACGGCCCGGCCATCGACGAGGACCGGTTCCGCGGGTCGCTGGTGGACGCGGACGGCGACCTCGCCGGTCCCCCCGCGCTCTCCGAGGACGCGGCCGCGGCTGCGCACGGTCAGGACGAAACGCTCATCGACGATCTGCCGGTCTTCGCCACGGTGCGATCGAGCTGGTTCGTCGCCGACCGCCCGCGGCACCGTTCCAACGGCAGGCGTTCGGACGCTCCGCCGCGTCCCTCGACCCCGCGTTCCGACCCGGACAGCGGGCCGGGCGAGGAGCCCGGCTCCCGCGGCTTCGGTACCCCCCCGCCGCTGCCGTCGCGCCGTTCGCGTGGCGGCCGCAGGGCCGCGGGGGACCAGTCCCACCAGGCTGTCCCGGACCACCCCCAGACGCCCGGGTCGGACGACCCCGACGGCCCGCCGGCCCGTCCGGGGCAGGACGAATCTTTCCGGGACGAACCCTTCCCGGAGGAACCCTTCCGGGATGGGCCCCTCCGGGACGGACGGGACGTCCCCGGTCCGGGTGGCCACAACGGTGCGCCCGGCTCCGGATATGGCGGCGACGGCGGACCCGGCGGCCGTGTCACCTCGCTGTTCGGTGACAGCCCCATGGCCAGGGAGCGGTCGCGCGGTGGTGACCTCGGCTCCGCCGACCCGGGGGAGGCCACCCGAACCGATCCGTTCACCTCACCGCTGGGCCGGCCGGTGGGGTACTCCGGGGGATTCCACCGCGAGGACGCCCCCGCCATGGGCCAGACGGTCGTCCCCCTCGGGCGCCCGGCGCCTTCGGCCCGTTCAGACGAGCCCGCCGAGCCCGCCGAGCCGGCCGGGCCTGGCGCGGACGGCCAGCCGCCCGTCAGTTTCACCGAGGTGGGCCTGCCCAAGCGCACCCGGCGGGCCAGTCTCGCGCCGCAGCTTCGCCGGGACATTCCCGAGGAGAGTTCCGGAATGCTCGCCGCGCAACGGAGCCCGGAAGAGATCCGCAGTATGATGTCGTCCTTCCAGAACAACTTTGGTCGTGGTCTGGCGGACGGCCAGGTTTCGAACGACGGTGACGATGTAGGAAAGGTGACCTGATGCGTCCGCTGGGGCCGTCCGAGAACATGAGCTGGTTGCTCAACAACCTCGTCAAGAAGGTGCCCGAAGTCACCTATGTGATTGCGCTTTCCTCCGACGGGTTGTTGCTCGCCACCTCGTACGGGATGGACCGGGCGACCGCCGACCAACTGGCCGCGGTAGCCTCCGGATTCAACAGCCTGGCGCGCGGCGCGGGTCGTTTCTTCGGGGGTGGAAACGTTCGGCAGACCATTGTCGAGATGGACGAGGGATTCCTGTTCGTCACCGCGGTGGGGGACGGATCGTGCCTGGCCATTCTCAGCAGCCCTGGCGCGGACATCGGTCTCATCGCCTACGAGATGGCGCTGCTGGTGACCCGGGTCGGCGAGTTCCTCACCCCGGAACTCCGGGCTCAGATGCAGTCCGCGCTGCCACTCTGACCTCGGCCCGGCGATCGGGTGGGGGTCCGATCGGTTGGTGGGTCAGCCGGTCGCCCCCTGCGCCATCACCGACCGGATGACAGCAGAATTCTCAAGGCAGGAGGACCGGATATGTCGCGCGATGACGAATGGTTCGACGAAGAGGCTGGTCCGGTCGTCCGCCCCTACGCTGTCACCGGGGGCCGGACACGGCCGACGAACCAGACGTTGGAGCTGGTCGCGTTGGTGACCACCACGCCCAACGGCCGGCTGATGATGCGGACGCTGGAGCATGAGCAGCGCGCCATCGCGCTGCTCTGCCAACGCGTGCAGTCGATCGTGGAGATCTCCGCTCGGCTGAATCTGCCGGTCGGGGTCGCGCGGGTCCTCGTCGGCGACATGCTCGACGCCGGCCTGGTAACCGTGACCCGACCGGCCCGACCCTCCGACCGCCCTTCCATTGCCCTCATCGAAAAGGTGCTCGATGGACTACAGGCCCTCTAGGACGGGGTCGCCGGAAACGGCGCCGCCGCATCCGGTAAAAATCATCATCGCCGGCGGGTTCGGAGTCGGGAAGACGACGTTTGTCGGTTCGGTGAGCGAAATTCAGCCCCTCACCACGGAGGCCGCGATGACGGCCGCGAGCATAGGGATCGACGACACCAGCGCGGTCGGCTCGAAGACGACGACCACGGTCGCGATGGACTTCGGTCGGATCACGCTTCTCGATAGCATTATTCTCTACCTTTTCGGCACCCCGGGCCAGGACCGGTTCTGGTTCATGTGGGATGAGCTCGTCCTCGGCGCGATCGGCGCGGTGGTCCTGGTGGACACGCGGCGGCTGGCCGACTCCTTTCCGGCCATCGACTACTTCGAGGAGCGCGACATCCCGTTCCTCATCGCGCTGAACCGGTTCGACGGTGCGCGGGAGTACCGGGCGGAGGACGTCCGGGCGGCGTTGGACCTCGATCCGCGCCGTCCGGTGGTGTTCTGCGACGCCCGGCAGCGGGAGTCGGTCCGGCAGTCCCTGGTGTCGCTGGTCCGCCACGCCCTCGACGTGGTGTCCGCGGAGGCGTCCCGGTCGGGCCTGCCCCAGCGGTCGGGGTGAGCGGCCGCGTCGGTCCGGTGGGCACGGCTGGTCCGGTCGGCGTCCGTCGGCCACGTCCCGATCCTGCTCCGAGGAAGGGGAAGGTGCTCGATCTCTTCGGTATCGATGAGGTCACCCTGGCCGCCTATCGGCTGTGGCTGTGCCACGAGGTCCTGAGCGTGCCCCAGGTGGCGGAGATGCTCGGCGAGCCGCTGGTCGCCGCGGGGCGGGCGCGTGATCGTCTGGTCGAGCTGGGTCTGCTGCTGCCCTCGCGCGAACGGGCCGGTCACTACGTCGCGGTGCATCCCGAAGCCGGGCTCGACCACCTGCTCCAGGCGCAGCACGAGCAGCTGATCCGTCGCCATGAGCGGCTGCTCCTGGCCCGGGCGCAGATCAGCTCCTTCGTCTCGGACTACCTGGAGAGCCGTCCCGGCGGGGACACCGTCGAGGTAAGGCGGATAGACGGCGCCGACCAGGCCCGTGCGGAGCTGCTCGCGATCGTCGGGCGAGCCGAGCGGGAGGTGCTCGCGCTGCACACTCGGCGCGAGTGGTCCTCGGCCCTGACTCGCGAGGTGATGCCGGTCGAACTGCGCGCGTTGCGGCGTGGCGTGGTGATGCGCAGCGTCCTGCCCCGGTCGATGCGCCTGGACGAGCTCGGCGCCGGCTATGTGCGGACCGTGGCGGCGCATGGCCTGGACGCCCGGATGATCGACGATCCCCGGCTGGACGCCACCGCGGTCGACGGGCGGATCGGCCTGGTCCGACTGGGCCGGGGGTTCGCGACCGGCCAGACCCTGCTCGTGCGCACCCCGGAGCTGACCGCCCTGCTGCTCACCCTGTTCGAACGGGTCTGGGAGGCCGCCGAACCGCTGAGCAGCGAGGCGATAGCCGCTCCCGGGGACGGTGACGACGCGCCGAGCGACACCGAACGGCTGCTGCTGCGTCTGCTCAGCCTCGGCATGAAGGACGAGGCGGCCGCGCGCCACCTGGGCGTCTCCGTCCGCACCGTGCGTCGCATGATCGCCGATCTGATGGCACGGTTGAACGCCCGTAGCCGGTTCCAGGCGGGTACCCTCGCCGCGCAACGCGGCTGGCTCTGAACGGGCCGGTTCTGAGCATCTGGTTCTGAGCATCTGGTTCTGAACAGCCGGCTTTCGCGCCGCGGCGGCCCTCCGGCGATAGCCCCGGTCAGGTGAGAGCGGCCGACGTCGGCCAGACGAGGCCCCGGCTCCCCGACCAGAGAACACCATACTCGACCAGGCCGAGGCCGAGCGTGGACGGCGTGGTTCCCACGAGATCGAGATCCCGGCTCTCCTCCGGTGGCGTATCGACCACCCCCGGGCACCGGGAAGCCCGCTCACGGTGGTTGTAGCCACGTTGTTCTTCTTGTGTGCGCCAGTTGGCATTTGACTGCCAGGGCAACTTGCTGCCAGGGGAAATCCAGGACAGCCGCGCCGCGTGGCCCCATGCTCTCGATGAGTCAAAGAAGCTGACTGCTTCAGAAAGGCTGGCTGCTTCAGAAGGGTCGCTGGGCTGCCTCAGAAGGGTTGCCGGATGGGAAGCGGTGGTCGCGCACCGGTCACTCCTGCCTGGCTTCATGTTCGTCGGCGGATTCCCCCTGTCACCTGTAACGCGGCGCAAGGTGCCGAGGTCGGTCCGTCAGGGCCGGTCCGCCCAGCTGCCCATGCACACGGTACCCGTGCTTGCCATGCACGCGGTACCCGTGCTTGCCTGGGGTCAAACACACGTTTCCCAAGAACATGTCGAGGAGATTCTCGTGCCCTCAGCCACCGGTCCCTTGGTTACCGGTCCGCAGAACCCCGCCACGCCGTCCGGAGGCCAGTCACACCGGACTCTCATCGTGGCCAGGATGAACCCTGCCGACGCTCCCGCCATCGCGGCGACCTTCGCCGAGTCCGATGCCGGAGAACTACCCGGAATCGTGGGTGTGACCAGGCGTGACCTGTTTCACTTCCATGGCCTTTACTTTCATCTGATCGAGGCTCCGACTAACGTCAGAAACACCGTCGAGAACGTCCATGAGCATCCGCTGTTCGTCGACGTGAGCAAAAAGCTCGGGAAATACGTCTCCGCCTACGACCCGGAGACCTGGCGCACCCCCGGGGACGCGATGGCGCAGAGTTTCTATTCGTGGACGGCCGGCTGAGCCCCCGGTACACCACCGGGCTCCTGACACACGGCCGGGCTCCTGTACACCGCCAGAGTACCGGGCTCGCCGGCTGCGGCCGCGGCCGGTCATCAGCGACTGCGTCCTCGATTCCGCCCACAGGTACGCCCAGTTTTTCATGTGAACCCCGAAACCCGAAAATGAAAAAGGGAGTACGACATGCCCCGGCAATGGTCGGCCGATGCCCTGCTTGACTTCCTGGTCGAACAGGCCGGTCTGCCCTCGGACGAGCGGCCGACGGACCTGGACGTGACCTTCATCGACATCGGCCTCGACTCGCTCGCCTACCTCCAGCTCTCGGCGGAGGTGGCCGGGACCTTCGGGGTGGACCTCCCGGCCGAGCTGCCGGAGAGCTGGACCCTCGCCGAGATCCTGGCCACGGTGAACGCGGCTCTCGACCAGCACGAGACGGTCTGAATCCGCCGTTAGTTTCCACGTCACATACCTTCCAAGCCGACCGGAGCCGACGTGAGCGGGCACACTGACAACTCGATTTTCATCGATGCCGACATTGAAACCGTCTGGACCATCACCAACGATCTGAAATCCTGGCCGGACCTCTTTACCGAATACGCCTCGGTAGACATTCTTGAGCACCACGAGAACACCTTCAAGTTTCGCCTGACCATGCATCCCGACGAGAACGGGACGGCGTGGAGTTGGGTGTCCGAGCGGACACTCGACCCGGCCACCCGGCAGGTGCGCGCGTACCGCGTCGAGACCGGCCCGTTCGAGTACATGCACATCCACTGGAGCTACACGCCGGAGGGCACCGGCACCCGCATGCGCTGGGTGCAGGACTTCCACATGCGCCCGTCGGCGCCGGTGAACGACGAGCAGATGACCAACCGCATCAACACCAACACCGCCCGCGAGATGTCGGTGATCCGGGAGAAGGTCGAGCGGGCCGCCGCCGAGCTGCCCCCGGTCTCCCTCGCGCTGCCGGAACAAGTCTGAGGAGAACGAGACCGGTGACTTCCGTGACAGCGATTCCGAAGGTTCTCTGCATTCACGACATGACCCCCAACCGTCGGCGCGGCGGTGACGTCCGCACGCTGCTCTCCCCGGTGACCGTGGGTTCGACCTCGGGTTTTTTCGGCACCCTGACCCTCCAGCCGGGTGAGGTGGTGACCGAACACCTGCACCCCTACTCGGAGGAGTTCCTCTACTGCGTGCGCGGCATTGTGACCGCCCGACTGGACGGTCAGTACCAGGACCTGCCGGCCGACCACGGGGTGTGCATCCCGATCGGGATGCGCCACCGCGTCGTCAACACCGGCGAGGAGACCGCCTTCCTCGTCTTTCACCTCAGCCCGCTGGCACCCCGGCCCGATCTCGGCCACGTCGACACCGAGGTACCGCTAGACCCGGACGCCCCGCACGTCCCGGTCGCCCCGCACGCTCCGGTCGCCCCGTCGGCACCCACCGTCGACGCCTTGCCCCACGGGTCCGGACAGTGAGCGGACCAAGACGGACGGCGGTCACCGGGGTCGGGGTGGTCGCCCCCGGCGGGGTCAACCGCAAGGAGTTCTGGACCCTGCTGACCGACGGCCGTACCGCGACGCGGCGACTGTCGTTCTTCGACCCGACCCAGTTCCGTTCCCAGGTGGCCGCCGAGTGCGACTTCGACCCGGCGGCGGCCGGCCTGACCGCCCGGGAGATTGCGCGTAACGACCGGTTCGTGCAGTTCGCCTTGGCCGCGGCGTTGGAGGCGGTCGAGGACAGCGGCCTGGACCTGCGGGGCGGCGGTGATGGCGGGGACAGCGGTGATGCCGGGGACGGCGGTGATGCCGGGGACGGTTCCGGGGACGGCCCGATCGTCGGCGTCAGCATCGGCAGCGCGGTGGGCGCGACCACTCGCCTGGAGAACGAGTACGTCGAGGTCTCCGACAGCGGGCGGGACTGGGAGGTTGATCCCCGGTACGCCAGCTCGTTCCTCTACCACGCGATGGTGCCGAGCTGCCTGGCCACCGAACTGGCCTGCCGGTTCGGCACGCACGGCCCCGCCTTCGTGGTCTCCACCGGCTGCACCTCGGGCATCGACGCGGTCGGCTACGGCCATCAGCTCATCGTCGACGGCGAGGCCGACATCGTCATCGCCGGTGCCTCCGACGCGCCGATCTCCCCGATCTCGATGGCGTCCTTCGACGCGATCCGCGCGACGACGGCCCGCAACGACGACCCCGAACACGCCTCCCGTCCCTTCGACGCCAGCCGGGATGGCTTCGTGATGGGGGAGGGCTGCGCCGTCCTCATCCTGGAGGAGCTCACCGCCGCCCGGTCGCGCGGTGCGCACATCTACTGCGAGGTGGGTGGGTACGCCTCGCGCTCGAACGCGTTCCACATGACCGGACTGCGCCCCGACGGGGTCGAGATGGCCGAGGCGATCCGGGTCGCGATGGACGCGGCGCGGGTCGGGGCCGACGACATCGACTACATCAACGCGCACGGATCGGGCACCAAGCAGAACGATCGGCACGAGACGGCCGCCTTCAAACGTTCGCTGGGACAGCGGGCGTATGACATCCCGGTCAGCTCGATCAAGTCGATGATCGGGCACTCGCTGGGCGCGATCGGGTCGATCGAGATCGCCGCCTGCGCCCTGGCGATCGAGAACGACGTCATCCCCCCCACCGCCAACTGGACCACCCGCGACCCCGAGTGCGATCTCGACTACGTCCCGAACATCGCCCGGGACCACGCTGTCGACGTGGCCCTGTCGGTCGGCAGTGGTTTCGGTGGCTTCCAGTCGGCGATCGTCCTCGCCGCCCCGACGCGATGAACGCCGCCGTGGAGGCCGCCGCCGTGGAGGCCTCCGCCGCGACGGCCACGGGGCCCGCCCACCGGGACGGTTCGCCGCAGGCCCCGGTCCGGCCGGTCGTCACCGGGCTCGGCGTCCTCGCGCCCAGCGGCATCGGGACGGAGGAGTACTGGGCGTCGACCCTGCGCGGCGAGTTGAAGATCGCGCCGATCAGCCGGTTCGACACCACCTGGTACGACGCCACCCTCGCTGGAGAGGTCGCCGGTTTCGCGGTCGAGGACCACGTCGACAAGCGGTATATCGTCCAGACCGACCGGTGGACCTGGTTCGGGATGGCCGCGTCGCGCCTCGCCATGGCCGATGCGCGCTACGACCCCGCCGCGCACGATCCGTATGCGACCTCGGTGGTGTTCGGCAGCGGGTCGGGCGGTGTCGACATCGGACAGCGCGAGCTGGGACGGCTGTGGACCCGGGGCCGCACCGCGGTGAGCGTCTATCAGTCGATCGCCTGGTTCTACGCGGCGACGACCGGGCAGACCTCGATCCGGTATGGTCTGAAGGGGCCATCGGGGGTCCTGGTCAGTGACGGTGCCGGCGGAATCGACAGCCTCGCCCAGGCCCGGCGGATTATCCGCCGCGGCACGCCGACGGTGCTCGCCGGGGGGGCCGAGGCGAGCCTGACGCCCTATGCGATCACCGGCCATCTGTCCAGCGGCCGGGTCAGCACCGCGACCGTCGCTGCGGACGGCTACAAGCCGTTCGACGTCCGGGCGAACGGTTACCTGCCCGGTGAGGGTGGCGCGACGCTCGTGCTCGAGGATCCGGCCGCCGCCGCCGCCCGGGGAGCCCCGCACGTCTACGGCGAGATCGCCGGCTACGCCGCGACGCACGACGCCGCCCACCACGAACGCCCCGCCCCGGACGTGCGCTGGCTCGCCACCGCGATGCGCCGGGCCCTGCGCGACGCCGGCCTCACCCCGGACGACGTCGATGTCGTCTTCGCGGACGGCGCAGGTTCACCGGACCTCGATGCCCAGGAGGCGGCGGCGATCCGCGCGGTCTTCGGCGCCCGGACGGTCCCGGTGACGGCGCCGCAGGGCTTCGTCGGCCGGCTCCTCGCCGGCGGCTCGGCGTTGACGGTGGCCGCGGCGTTGCTGTCCATCCGGGACGGGGTCATCCCGGCGGTGGGCAACCTCGACACCCCCGATCCGGCCCATGGGCTCGACCTCGTGCGTACGCCCCGGCGTGCACCCGTGCGGGTGGCGCTGGTGAACGCCCGTGGCTACGGCGGTTTCAACAGCAGCCTCGTGGTTCGCGCCGTCGGTCCCCGCTGAGGGCGTACCCACCCGTACCGCCTGCCCCTGCCCCTGCCCGCTCACCTCACGACCCCCACCTCACGACCCCTCACCTCACGACCCCTCACCTCACGACCCCTCACCTCACGACCCCTCACCTCACGACCCCTCACCTCACGACACCTCGGCAGCCGACACCTCGGCAGCCGACACCTCGACACAGGAGACAGTCAGCGATGTTCTCAGACCTGGCCGGGCGACGCGCCCTGGTTACCGGCGGTACCCGCGGCATCGGACGGGCCGTGGTGCTCGGCCTCGCCCGAGCCGGTGCGACGGTCGTTGCCGGCCACCAGCGCCAGACCGAGGATGCCGAGAGCCTGCGCCGCGAACTCAAGGACACCGGCGGCGACCATCTGCTCGTCCAGGCCGACGTCGCCGATCCGGGCCAGATCACCGAGCTCGTCGAGGCCACCGGCACCCACCTGGGCGGCCTCGACATCGTCGTGAACAACGTCGGCACGATCAGCCACATCCCCTACGCGCAGCTGCCCCTGGACGAGTGGACGCAGGTGCTGACCACCAACCTCACCGCCACTCACCTCGTCACGCAGGGCGCGTTGCCGCTGCTGGGGGACTCCGGCTCGGTGATCAACATCGGGTCCGGCTCCGGGGTGGTCGGTCTGCCGCTGCGGGCCCACTACACCGCGGCGAAGACCGGCCTGATCGGACTGACCCGCTCGCTGTCCAAGGAGCTCGGTGTCCGCGGCATCCGGGTGAACCTGGTCTCCCCAGGAGTCATCGAGACCCACCATGCCGAGGGCATCGACCCGGCCGTCAAGGCGGCCTACACCAACCGCATCCCGCTGGGACGCATCGGGACGGCCGAGGAGGTCGCCGCGGTCGTCCTGTTCCTGGCCAGCGACGTGTCGTCCTACGTCAACGGCGCCACCTTTGCCGTGGACGGAGGCATCTGATGGCCTCGACCCCGCCTTTTCGGATCATGCTGACAATGCGGATCCACCCCGGCCGGGAGGTCGAGTTCGAGCGGACCTGGCTGCGGATCGGCGACGCGGTCACCTCGCACCCGGCGAACCTCGGGCAGTGGCTGATCCGCTCGGAGGACGAGCCGAGCACGTACTACATCGTCAGTGACTGGGTTGACGAGGAGCAGTTCCGCGAGTTCGAGCACAGCGAGCGTCACCTGGTGCACCGCAAGGCGCTGCACCCGCTGCGCGCCAGCAGCTCGATGGTCACCGGTACCGTTGTCGCCCAGCTGGCCGGCGCGGCCTCCCTGAGCGTTCCGGCGGGAAGCTGACCGTGGCCGGCCCGGCGAAGATTCGGGTCACGCTATGGGCGGTTAACCCGCCCGACGATCCCGGCGCGGTGGAGCGGGCCTACTACGAGATCAGCTCCAAGCTGGTCGGCACGCCCGGCCTGCTCGGTAACACGCTGCACCGGTCGGCGGCGGACCCGTCCCGGTTCGCGGTGGTCAGCGTCTGGGCGAGCATGGCCGAGTTCAGCGTGTGGGAACAGGGGGCGGAGCACCGCGGGACGACCTCACCGCTGCGTCCCCTGCAGGACCCGCAGCGTCCTCCAATGATCGACATCGAGGTCGCCGCGTACGGCCCGGACGGGCCCTTCGGCGACGATCCCACGGATTGATCATCAAGGTCCAGTAGTCGAGGTCCGGTGGCCGGGGACCGGTCGTCGCCGCGGCTGTGCCGTGCGTCAGCCCCACCGCCCGTTCGGGCGGTGGGGCTGACGCACGTGGACCACGAAGAACGTCTTCCGGATGATCTACGGATATCATGGTGGGCGTGGACGAGTCTTCAGGGACTGTTAGCGGCGCGGGCCGCGGTCGCTTCGAGGATGACCGCGGGATCGGTTCTCCTCCCGGAGAATCCGGTGCTGGCCCACCTGACGTACCGCGGCCTGGTCGATAGGGGAAGCCGGGTCGTTTCGCGACGACACCCTCCAGTCCGGCGGCGCCGGCGGCCAAGATCTCCTGGATCGCCCCCACCAGCTCCTCCGACGGGCTCAGGGGTGTGCGTCCCAGCACCCTGGTGTTGATGTTGGTTTAGGTGGCGAGAGCGGTGGGCTGGAGGGTGGCGGTCCGGGGGACGGGCTGCCAGGGCTGGCCGGCGAGGGCCGTCTGGATGGCGTCGATGGCGCGGATGCCGTGGTCGCGGGCGGAGACGAGGTAGGGACGCACGCGTAGGTACCCGGCGAGGGTGGTCGGAGTGTGCCAGTGGCCCGAGACGGCTTGGTGCCGTTTCGGTAGGCGGATTGCCTGCTCGGCGGCGTTGTTGACCCATTGGCTTCGCGGAGC
>NZ_CDXDOR010000110.1:0-787 GCF_978021225.1 Frankia sp. CeTa3Moorea
CGGCGGCCACCGGGTAGTTCTGGTCGCCGAGGTTCCCCCTCAGCCTGTCGAGCCGGGTGCCGCCGGCCGGGTCGGTCTTGTCGGCCCCGGGCACCAGGTGCACCTGATAGTCGGGCCCGGGCTCGACGTCGAGGTCTTCGAACCGGACGAGGTGTGAGCCGTCCGCGAGCCGGATGAGTCGCGCGGTCCCGGTCGCGTCGTGGTCGATGCCGACCAGCTGCGCCCGCCCCAGCTCGACGACATCCGCCCCGGCCGCCGGTTGCGTCGGGGCCGGCGGCCGGGGCGGCGTCTGCCCGGGTGCCGGCCCCGCCTGCGGGGCGGCGCCGGGCGGGGACGGTCGGGTCGCCAGGACCGCGGTGACGTCGGCGGGTAACTCCTCCTCGACGGTCACGTTCCGGAACGCGGGCAGGACTGTGACGACGAACGCGAGCAGCACCGGCACGGCCTGTGCTGCCCCGGTGAGCACCGGTCCCCTCCCCAGTCTGGGCAGCAGGAAGCCGAGGCCGGCGACCGCCGCCATGATGACGAGCGTGAAGGCGACGCTGCGCGGGCTGGCGAACGCCGATCGGATGACACCGGGCTTCCAGGCTGCGAAGACCAGCCCGCCGAGTGCGGCGACCACGGGTACCAGCAGGGAGCCGCGCGGGTAGCCCAGCAACGTGGGCGTCGATCCTGATTTACGTCCCGACCTGTGCTCCGGACGGCGAGGCGTAGATGTGCTCATGGACATACCATCCTCGCCGACCGCGCATCGTTACACGGCGGCCGGCGATGTCGCGCAGGATCC
>NZ_CDXDOR010000110.1:1253-5567 GCF_978021225.1 Frankia sp. CeTa3Moorea
GGGTTGGGCTGGCGGTTCGAGCCCTGTCTAGCTCCGAGCGGCCGACTGGTGCCCGGCGGTGTCGACGGCGTCGGGACGGGCCCAGATCCAGGCTCCGATCGCAGCTTCCAACGCCGTACGATCCACCCGTACCAGCACCCGCCAGATCGTCACCGGGCCCGGGATCCGCCCGGCCAACCCCAGGCCGGCGCGGGCGTCCGCGGGCAGGCCGACGGCCCATTCCCCGATCGCGGCGAACGACCGGGCGCCGCTGAGCATGGCGCACACCGCGATTGTCAGGATCACGGCGAAGGGGTATCGCATCCCGCGCCGTCCGCGTGGGTCCGGTACCTGCGCGAGCACCTCGCCTAACGCGGTCCACTCACTGTCGGTTACCGAACCTGGTGGGCTGGTCCGGTCCGGGATCTGCCCGGCGAGCTCGTCGATCACAGTGGCGATGGGAGATGATGACATCGGCGGGCACGGCCTTCCCTGGCGAACATGAAGCGTCGAGAACTCCATGATCAGTAGGGGGTCGTGCCTGCCGTGCATCCACTTCAGGCGTGTCGCCGGTATCCGTCCAAATCAGGCCACGCATCGGCCGATACCGAGGATGATCAAATTGGCCTATCGGCTACGAAATGGCCCTGGGCCACTCCCCGCTCGACGGGGACCCTGATTTTCGCGAACTGGGTGTTGACTAGAGTTTCGCAGTTTTCTTGATCGTCTCGCGGTGGTTAGCGAGGCGAGTTGATTTAACCTATTGATGGGACGCCGCCAGCCTGCTACCGGGCCTCCTGGCAGCTACCCGGACCGGACTTCCACCGGCAAGCGACGACGATCTTACGACAGGTAGATCAGCCGTCTACACGGCGTCACCTCCAGTCTGCTGGGCGCACGGAAAAGGCTCAATGAAGTGGAATCACGCTCCACTAGTTCGGTTAACAGGTCGCTCCAGCCACGACTCGAACCCCACAGCGGGCAGACAACATCATCTATCGAGTCGAACACATGTTCCGAACCTCTGGTGGGTCCGGACGCCCGCTACGCCGCTGAACGAGGGATGACGCGGACGTCGAGGTCGGCGTCGAGAGCCTCGGCGAGCCGTTCCAGCACAGGCAGTGTCGGTACGGTGCCACCGGCCTCGAACCGCGCCACCGCCGACTGCGTCATGCCCGCCGCGCGGGCCAGTTCGTCCTGACTCCAGGCACGCCGCTGGCGCAGCTCCCGCACCGACCCACCCAGCTCAAAGGCCAGCCTGGCCGCCTGGTAGGCCTCGCGCGCGCCCGGCTCGCCCATCCGGCGTTCCCTCAGCCCCACCCAGTCCGCCCGCTCAGCCATCGCCGTCATCCCCCTCATTCTCACCCGCCGTGTGCGACCCTGTCAGGCAGCGCGCCAGCGCGCGCCTCGCCCTGGACACCTCGGCGACCTCCCTCATCCGCAACTTGGCAAACACCGTCAGAAGCACCACCCTCCGACCCGGCGCGATCCAGTAGGTCACCCGGATCGCCCGGCCCTCCAGATGAAACCGCAGCTCCCGCAGCTTGCCGTCGAGCTGCCGCGTGTACGGCTCACCCAGCAACGGACCCTGCTCGGCGAGCAGATCCACGTAGAAAGCGGCCGTCGCGAAATGCGCGGTCGGCAGCCGTTCCAGCCAGTCCCGAACTTCCGGTTCCAGCTCGACGGTACCCCAGGTCATAGCGTTGACGCTATAGCCGCGCGGCTGCGGTCCACTCGTCAGGAGGACGGCTCGTACGCCCGGAGGAAGGTGTCCACCGCGGACCGGGACAGCCCGCGCATCTCCTCCGGAGGAAGGTCGTGGGTGCCCATCCGGCTCCGGGTCTCCACAGGGCCGACGAGCAGCGCGAGAAACTGCTCGGCGGCCTCGGCGGGGTCACAGCGGCGGAGCCCCCCGGTGAGAGACAACCGGGCGAACCGGTCGGCCAGCGCCTCACCGAGCTGGACGGACGTCCGCCCCTGGACGGTGTCGATCAGGTCGGGGAAGCGAGCGACCTGGCCGTAGGTCAGCCAGCGCAGCGCCCGGGAACGATGGCCGCAGCACACCTCGAGCATCCGCGCCGCGGTCTCCTCCAGGGCCGCTCGCAGGTCGTCCCCGGGATCGCGGAGCCGGTCGAGAGCGACGAGGTTCTCCGCCAGCACCGCCGCCGCCGCGGCCGCCATCGTCTGGCGGAACAGGTGCTCCTTGTCCTCCAAGTGGCTGTAGACCGTCGTCTTGGCGACGTTCGCCTCGTCGGCGATCTCCTTCACGCTCGTCTGCTCGTAACCCCGGCGCGCGAAGACGTCGAAGGCGGCATCGAGGATCGCCGCCCGTTTGTCGATGCGCCCACGCGACAACGCCCGCTCGACCGGCGGGGCCGCGCCGGCGAACGTAGCCCGGCTGGTCACCATGTTCGCCTGGTCACGAGATCCGGCTGGTCACCGTGTCGCCGGCCGACGGGCGCCTGCGGTGCGCTCATCGGTTCATCGTAACGTCGTCGGCGCGTCGTCCGCCGGGCCGGCGGACGGAAGAAGCGGAAGTGCGTCCCGAGGATGGCCCGCTCCGCCTCGAGGCGGCCGAGCCGGTCAAGGGCGGTCGTCATGATGTTCGGCTCCGTCCCGTCACAGCGCGATCGGCGGCGGCGAGCCGGCGGCGACCAGCCCCGCGACCGGGGTCACCCGGCGCCGGGCTATGAGCCAGCGGCCGCCCTCCTGGCGGTAGGCGTCCTCGACCAGGCCGACCGCGGTCCAGTCGGCGGGACGCAGCTCGCCCAGTCGGGCGTTGGCGGTGAACCAGTGCCAGTCCGTGGTGTAGGCGGACAGCCGCGGCTCGCCGTTGTCGTCCCAGTCGACGACGGTGAGGCCGGGAACGTGCGCGACCATCTCGGTCCGTGCCGCGAACTCGGTGAGCAGGTAGCGCGTGATCTCGTCCCGGCCGCGCAGCCGGCGCGGGCCCGGCAGGTGGTGGTCAAGCTCGGCGTCCGGGGTGAGGCACCCCGCCGCGACACGCTCGTACTGCCGGGTGTCCAAGAGCCGGAAGAACCGCGTGAAGGTCCGCAGGATCTCCCGTTCGGCGTCCAGCCGCGCGAGCCGGGCGTCCGTGTCGTCGGACGCGATCAGGTCGGGAAGTGTCACGTTCGGTGGCCTTTCGGTGTCAACGTTCTGCCGGACATGCTCAGCCGACCTCCATCGGCAGGTCGGCCCGCGCGGCCCACTCGATGATCGAGCCGTCGTAGACGGATCGCCGTCACGCACGCCCGGCCTCACACACGCTCGGCCCCGCCGACCGCCAGCACCCGGGAGCCGAGCCGGTCCGACAGCCGCCCGGCCAGTGGCATGACCAGCGCCGAGCCGAGCCCGAACGGCGCCAGCAGCAGGGCGGCCGCCACGACGCTGGCGCCGAACGCGGGGCGGTCGAACAGGCGCAGGTCGATCAGCGGTGGCGTGCCGCGGGGGCGAAGGACGTGCGCGGCGTAGCCGCCGAGCAGAGCCACGGCGATCATGCGGCGCAGTACGGGATCGAGCCGGTCCTGGGGCACCTGCGCCATCAGGCCTCTCCACTCGGTCGGATTCCATAGACAGAGATGCGACCTCTGAGGTCGGCAAAAACATATCACTAAGTCCTATAGATCAAACTCACAAGTATGGAACACACGACTCATGGGATTAGCTGGTTCTCGGCCGCGGCGCTCACCAGCTCACGGACAGCGACCTCACTCCGAAGACCAGCGCGTCCGGCCGGTACTCGATCTCCTCGAAGGGGACCGCCAGGCGCAGCGGTACCGGGTGTGCTCCTCGCCGTCGTAATCGACGCCGGCGCGCTCATCGCAGCACCTCGATCACCGGGGCGAACGACTCCATCGCCGGCTCCAGCACCGTGTAGTAGGTCAGGCCGAGGAGCTTCCGGCGCTCGCGCAGCTGGTCCGCGTACTCCGCGGGCCCGCCGACCAGCACCGAGGGAAGCGCCTCCAAGGCACCCGGCGTCTGGTCCAGCGGGTTCCCCCACACGTCGGTGACCACGTCGCCCCCGACGGTCGGCAGCACCCGGTGGATCGGAATGTTCAGCTCCACGTCGTGGACGCGCTCGCCGAGCACAGCGACCGATCTCCGCCGAGACCCTGCGTAAGCGGCTGCATGTCGGCACCGGTTCCGCCCGCCGGTTGGTGGCACAGCTTCGCAGTGACACCCATGTCACGCTCGACAGCCAGACGTCACAGATGCCCGCGCCGTAGCTCCGTCTCCCGTCGGCGGAACCGAGAGATCTGGGCGGCCCGCTCCTACGCTCTGCATGGGAGCAGCTACGGGTCGGGGGGTGGTCGTGCTGGGGTGGGATTGGTC
>NZ_CDXDOR010000110.1:5592-16087 GCF_978021225.1 Frankia sp. CeTa3Moorea
GTCGGGGGGTGGTCGTGCTGGGGTGGGATTGGTCGGGTGTGCCGCGGCGGCGGCTGTTGGGGGCGGCGGCGCTGCTGGCCGGAGGCGCGCCGGCGCTGACCACCGCCGCGCCGCGGACACCTTCGGCGGCGCCATCTGCTGCCGATGAGGTGCCGGTTACTCCGCCGGAGGACCTGATGCGCGAGCACGGGGTACTCAAGCGGATTCTGCTGATCTACCGGGAGGCGATTCGACGTCTGGAGGTGGGTGAGCCGCCGCCGGTCCAGGCGTTGGCGGCCAGCGCGCAGATCGTTCGCACCTTCGTGGAGGACTACCACGAGCAGGTGGAGGAGCGGTATGTCTTTCCCTCTCTGGAGCAAGCCGGCCGTCTGTCCGAGACGACCGCCGTGCTGCGTGTCCAGCATCGCCGGGGCCGGGTCCTGACCGATCGGATCCAGACCGCCGTTCGCGCATCGGGGACGCCCGATGCCGCGCACCGTCGCGCCCTTATGGACGCGATGGCCGCGTTCGTCCGCATGTACGAGCCGCACGAGGCCCGTGAGGACACCGTCGTGTTCCCGGCGTTTCGTCAGGTTGTTGTGCCGCGTGAGTTCGCCCGGCTCGGCGAGGTCTTCGAGGACGAGGAGCATCGACGTTTCGGACCGGACGGCTTCGCCGACGTCGTCGCCCAGGTCGCCGCGGCCGAAAAGAAGCTCGGCATCTACGAGCTGTCCCAGTTCACCCCGCGCGGATAGCCCGCCATCACGGTCACCGTGACCGGTCGTCTGCCCCGGGGCAGCTCACCGGAGCAGGAGAAGGGAGGCAAAGATGCCGGACGTCGTCAGGGCGCTCAAGGCGGACGGGCCGGCGGAGACGATTCTGATCCGGCTGCTCGTCGGCGCGGTGTTTGTGTCCGAGGGCATCCAGAAGTTCCTGTTCCCGGACAAGCTCGGCCCGGGCCGCTTCGACAAGATCGGTATTCCGGCGCCCGGGTTCTTCGCCTATGTCGATGCTCCTCGGCCTGCTCTTCCTCCTGATCGGCGGACCGGGACGGTATTCCCTCGACGCCCTGCTCGCTCGCCACCTCACCGGCCGCCGTCCAGCCTCGCCGTGAGGCGTTTCGGTGTCCGGTAGCCGCGGACCAGCCGGGCTGCGCTGACTGGTCCGCGGGGCGGTGGCGGACCGGGTCAGCGGGCGGGCGATGGGGGCAATGCGGTGTCGGGTAGCAGGGTGGCGATGAGGACATGGACGTCGGTGCGGCTGGGCAGCGGGGGTATGCGTCTCATACATCCGGACGGCGACTACGAGGCCGGACGCCGCGGTGAGGGCGGTGACGGTCCAGATCGCGGCGGGGATGCCGGCGAGGTCGGCGATCGCTCCGGCGAGCAGCGCCCCGATGGCGAAGCCGCTGTCGCGCCAGAGGCGGTAGACGCCGACGGCGCGGGCGCGCCAGGCGGGGTGGGCGACGTCGCCGACGGCGGCCAGCAGGGTGGGGTAGACCATGGCGGTGCCGGCGCCGAGCAGGACGGCGGCCACCGCCCAGACGGTGAGGCTATGTCCGGCGGCGACCACGGCAAGTGCGCAGGCTTGGATGCCCATGCCCGCGATGATGAGTCGTTTACGGCCGATGCGGTCCGACAGCGCGCCGGTGGCGAGTTGCCCGACTCCCCAGACGGCGGGGTAGATGGCGGCGAGGATGCCGATGCGGGTCAGTGACAGCCCGGCGGTGGTGAACAGGATGGGGAACAGGCCCCAGGCGAGGCCGTCGTTGAGGTTGTTGACCATTCCGGCCTGGCTGACCGCGGACAGCGCAGGTTCGGTGAAGCTGGTCTGGGTGAAGATCCGCCGGGGGGTGAGCCCGCCGTGGAGGTGGTCGTGCATCCCGTCCGGGCGGGCACGGTGGCCGGCGGCTTCAGCGCGGGCGTGCCCCCGGGTCTCGCGGACGGCGAGGGTGGACAGGCCCAGGCCGAGGGCAGCGTAGACGATCCCGACCAGGAACGGGGCGGGGCGCAGCCCGTGGTGGGCTGCCAGGTAGCCGGTGGCCAGGGCGGTAACCGCGACGGCGAGGTAACCGGCGGCCTCGTTGAATCCCATCGCCAGCCCGCGCCGCGCCGGCCCGACCAGATCGATCTTCATGATGACGGTCGTGGACCAGGTCAGCCCCTGGCTTACCCCGAGCAGCTCCGCGGCAGCATGCCGCCACCCCGGTTATACAGTAATCCAGAGATTGCTGGAATATAGTCCGTGGGAGTCCGCTGTGGGTGATCGGGACCGCAAAGCCGCGCTCTACGAGCAGTTCGCCCGGGTGGGTAAGGCACTGGCCAGCGGCAAGCGGCTGGAGCTACTCGACCTGCTCGCCCAGGGCGAACGCAGCGTCGACGCCCTCGCCCGCGCCGCCGGCCTCGGCCTGACCACCGCTTCAGCGCACCTTCAGACGCTGCGCCAAGCGGGCCTGGTCACCACCCGCCGTGACGGCACCCGCATCCACTACTCACTGGCCGGCGACGACGTCGCCGCCCTCTACACCCACCTGCGCTCGGTCGCCCACGCCCACCTCGCCGACGTGGACGCGGCCCGCATCGCCTACCTCGGCGTGACGGGCGCGGCCGACGGCGGCGAACCGGTACAGGAGGTCACCCGCGACGACCTGCTCGAACAGGTACGCACAGGCCGGACCGTCGTCCTCGACGTCCGCCCGACCGAGGAGTACATCCAGGGCCACATTCCCGGCGCGCTGGGCATCCCGCTGGAGGAGCTGACCGACCGGCTCGACGAGATCCCCGCCGACGCGACGATCGTGGCCTACTGCCGTGGCGCGTACTGCGTGCTAGCCCACGACGCCGTCCGCCTCCTGCACGCCCAGAGACGCACCGCGGCACGCTTGGCCGACGGCATGCTGGAATGGCGCCTCGCCGGCCTCCCCGTCCAAACGGCCGCAGCATAGAACCCGGCGACGTCGGATCATCCAGCACCTGCGCTCCAGCGCGACTCGCCGCACTCTGAAAGCGGGAGGGAGCGCGGCGTGGGGACCGATTCGGGCCGTCCCGTCCGCTCGCTCCGGGAGGTGACAGTGATGATGTACTGGCACGACGGCTATGGAATGAGCGGCTGGGGCTGGTTTGCGATGTCCCTGGGCATGCTGCTGTTCTGGGCTGTGCTCATCATCGGGGCGGTGCTGGTGGTACGGGCGCTGACCCACGCCGGCGATCGCGGCCGTCCCCCGATGTGGCCACCCGCCGCGCCTCCGGCCGCCGGTGGGCACGGCGGGCATGCGCACGGCCCGGCCGCCGACGCCGACCGCACCTGGCTGACGGCCGCGTTGGCGCTGATCACGGCGTACCTGGCCGGCGAGGACCGTCGCCGAGCGTTCCCCTGCGACGAGGGCGTCCAGGATCCGCCGGCCGCTGGCTCCGAACAGGTCCGACAGCACCGCCGAGACCTTCAGCAGGGCATCCTCGAGCACCTTTTCGACCCGGTTGCGGTGCCGGGAGGACTCGGTGACCAGCACTGCCCGTAGCCTGGTCAGCTGCCGCAGGTCCCGGACCGGCGCCGACGGCACGAACGACGGCCGCAGCATCCCCCGCTCGTTGAGCTTGCACAACCAGACCGCGTCGAGCTTGTCGGTCTTCGGCCGGCCCGGGACGTTCTTGACGTCCCGGGCGTTGACCAGCCACACCTGAAGGCCGGCGGCCTCCAGCAGGTAGAACCAGATCCGCCAGTAGTCCGAGGTGCTCCCCACGACGATCCGCTCGACCCCCTGACACCGCACTTCCGGGCAGTCTGCGGTGCAGGTTGTGGGCGACCTGGGTTTTCCCGACGGCGTTCGGACCATTGATCCAGATGAGGGTCGGCACCGGCCGAAGATATAGTCAGGTTCAGCCAGACCAGCATCGCCCACCACACACCACGACCGATGCCCGCGGTTGACGAACGGCCCCGGGGTCCGACCAGCCTGTGTGGCCCTCATCCGGTGGCGGTCTCCACGCACCGCCGCACGAACAGGCCGCCGATCCCCAAGACGTCGTCGAGCAGTCGCCGCACACGCTCGGTCTCGTCGGCGGTGCAGTCGATCAGGACCTTGACCTCCACGTCACGGCGCCGACGGCGCTGCCACGGAAGACGTCCATACCGCCGCCGTCCGCGGCCACGGTCGTGAACGGCGGCGCCTGGCCGGGGCCACGACATGGCGGACGGCGTCTGGACGTGACCGTCCCCCCTTCGTCCCCGTCCAGGCCGTCGGCGAACAGGTTGCCCTGTACGTTCTTGGTGATGACCCAGCGGCTGCCGGTGGCGACCGCGGATGTCATCCGAAGTCGCCGCTGCCCAGCACCTCGGCGAGGCGGAGGCGGTTCGCATGGCCGCAACGTGGCCGTCCAGGCGGGGCTCGAACCAGCTGTTGAGGTCCTGACCAGCACCGTTCCACAGCGCTGGATCTCAAGCGCTAGATCGCAAACCGCATTCGCCCAGGCCAGAGGCATGATCAAAAAATGCGTGGACCATGTGTACCAGCATCCGAACCGATTGATCTTGGTTGCAGGCCCTGAGATCACCATCCGCCCAGTCGCCACGCGGGCCCTGACCTCGGACGATGCCCATTGATCGCGTCGATCGGAACGCCGCCTACCGAATCGAACAGATGTTCCGCATACCTGGCGGTTCCGGTGCGTCTGCTGATGTAGTTGTGGGGGTGGCGGTCGGGTTGGCATCCTTCAGCCGATAACGAGCCGTTCCCCGCCGAAGTCCGCGATGATCTCCAGGTGGCCACCGAGTGCTTTGACGTAGGCGGCGAGAGTGCGCAGCTCGCTGGCATCGACGTTGGCCCGCTCGATGGCGGAGACGCGTTCCTGCCGGACGTGCATGCGGTCGGCGACCTCCGCCTGGGTTAGGCCCAGACGCCGGCGCATCTCGGCGAGCCGAGATGCGCGGTTCTCCGCCACGAGCCGCCCCGCCCCCGCCTCGACCTCACGGCGGTCGTGTTCGTCGGGGAAGAACTCGGCGAGGAACCCGTCCCTGTCGTACCCGTGGACGGTGCTCATACGTCACGCTCCTTGAGATAGAGGGCGTAGCGGGCTTCGGCCAGTGGGATCGCCCTTTCGTACCAGGCTGACCACTGGCCGGCCTTGTCTCCGGCAACGAGTAGCACCGCGCGGCGCGTGGGATCGAAGACGAACAGGATGCGGACCTCGCTGGCTCCGCTTGAAGCGGGCCTGAGCTCCTTGAGGTTGTGGAGTCGTGAGCCCTTGATCCGGTCAACGAGCGGCCGTCCCAGGCTGGGGCCTTCGTCGAGAAGAGCGGTCACAGCCTGACCGACGAGGATCGCGGTGCTTCGGTCTGTTCGACGTAGGTCATGCAGCCACGCCCGGACCTCGCTGACGATCTCCAAGCGATAGGTCACGGCATGTCCCCTTCGGGGCCTAGGGTCCAGTACCTAAGTGTACTGCTACCACGCCACCGTGCGAGCCAGTCACGTCACTCCAGCCGACGGCTGGCCGAGACTGTATCGACCCGCGGCGACCTCGCACGACTACACCAACGCCGGGCGGCCCCGGACCCCGAAGATACCCGGCACCGACAGTCACCGCCGGAGTAGTCCATCCGGGAGCCCCGGCATTGCGCGAACCGGCAACCCTCTGGCCGTTCTCCAGCACCCCGGCACCGGCCACCGGATCGGCACTATCGGCGGGGTCGGTGACCACGGCCCCGACCGCCCGCGCGATCCCGACGAACGCGCCATGCGCCGTGTGCCACGAGACACGGCCACCGCCACGACCCGCAATCTCGTCGAGGGAAATGCCGCCGCCGGCTGCCTGCGAGTCCCACCACAGGCCGAACCTGAAGGTCGGCGCCGCGCAGCGTGGCGTCCTCCAGTGACCGTGGTGGGCGGTATTTCACGCCGCTCGTCAGGACACACCAGGATTCACATGGGTGCGGCCTTCGCGCTGTAGTGACAGACGATCAGCAGGTCGTGCAGCTGGTCGAGCGCCCCGGCCACGTCGGCCGCCGCCATGGTCAGCCGCCACTGGGCCTGTTCCGCCGCCGCGCTGACCGGCACCGGCCCGACCACGCCCTGCTTGTGCACCAGGGGTGGCAGTGGCGACCCGTCGTCGAGCGCCACGTCCTCCTCCGCCGGCTTTGGCGTGCTCAGGCTTGGCAACGTCGTTGGCGTCCCGCCTGCCGTGGGCACCCCGAACACGTCCAGTGCCCACACGGCGGAACCAGCCACTCCACGCCATCACCGAATACTTACGGTCCATGTCGTAGAGGAGTAAGCATTCACCTGGTTTAGGGATCTTGCTGTAGGTGGCGGTTCGTGGGCGTGGCTGTGGGCCGTGCAGGCGGGGCCGGTGCGGATCTGTTGGCGTGGGTGAGCCAGTCCGCTCCGGTGCGTGCGATGGAACAGGGGCGCATGTTCGGCATTGATGACCTGGATCCGTCGGACCGATCGGTGCTGGCTCAGATGAAGTCGGTGGTGGACACGACGGCGCGGGATCCGGAGCGTTTTCTCGCGCAGATGCATGAGATTCATCTGCGTAACGCCGCGGCGTGGGCGAACGCGGCGGTGGGGGCGGATCTGGCTGCTCAGATCGATCCCGACTTCCGCTTCGGCGCCGACCTGGTTCCGGCCGCCGGCGCCGGGCTGGGTGTGGCTGCCGGTGCGCGGAGCGCGGCGGGCTGACCTCCGGGGCGGCTCCCCGGCCAACGGGGAGCCGCCCGGCCTGCAATCAGGACCTGGCTGGCAACCGCTTGCCGCCAGGCTGCTTTTAGGTGTGCGTCCCGGTCGCAGCGCGGGATCAGGCGCGGCTGAGAACGATGACGTTGTCCGCGACGGTTGCAGTCGTATGCCCATCCGGGCCGGCGGCGGTGCGGTGGCTCCGTTCGCAGCGCGCGGTGAGCCACTCGGCCGGGTCGAGGCCGAGGTCGTCGAGGGTCTCGCGGGGAGTGGGGAAGTCCGCGGGATCGAGCTGCTTCCAGGACCACGGTGCTGACGAAGCATGGTCGATGAGGGCGAGGTAGCCGCCCGGCGCGACCTGGGTGGCCGCCTGGCGCAGGACCTCGCGGCGGTCGATCTCGACCGGGCTGTGGAAGTAGCAGGCGTAGACCAGATCGAACGGCCCGGTTGGCCGGGTGCGGGTCAGGTCGTGTCGCTGCGCGTCGATCCGCTCCGCCAGGCCCTGGGCCGCGGCGGCCGCGGCGACTCGGCTCACTGCTGTGGCCGAGACGTCCGTGGCGGTGAGCCTCCAGCCCAGTGTCGCCAGCCACATGGCGTCGCCCCCGTGACCGCAGCCCAGATCCCAGGCACTCCCCGGCCTGAGCCCGAGGGTCTCCATGACGGAGACCAGTGCGACGTTCGGGCGTCGTGCTGGTCCCGGATCCTCGCCTCTCTGGTAAAGAGGCTGCCAGAACCGCTCACTCGGCGAGGCGTCGTCCATGGCCGCATGCTGGTCCTCGCCGTCGGGCGAGGACAGCGAGGCCGGGCTCATCGTGGCCGGATCGCGTAGGGGAGCAGGGCCATCTCGCGCGCGTTCTTGATCGCGCGAACGACCTCCCGATGCTGCTTGGGCGTCAGTCCGGTGATCCGGCGGTCTCGGATCTTCCCGCGGTCGGAGATGAACATGCGCAGCAGAGCGGTGTCCTTGTAGTCGACATAGGTGATGCCGCGCTCGATCAGGATGTTGGGCTTCTTGCGGGGGGTCTTCCCCGGGCGCCGTGGTCGGTTCGTCATTCTCGTGCCTCGTCAGGGTGGTAGCAGCTGGCGTGTTACCAGCTGGCCTTGCGGATACCGGGGAGCTCACCGGCATGCGCCATCTGCCGGAACCGGATCCTGGACAGGCCGAAGTCCCGCAGGTGGCCGCGTGGCCTGCCGTCGACCTGGTCGCGGTTGCGCAGCCGGGTCGCGCTGGCGTCGCGCGGCTGGCGGCGCAGCTCCGCGACGGCGGCGTCCCGCTCGGCCTGCGGTGTCGAGGGCCTGCGGATGATCTCTTTGAGCTCGGCGCGCCGTTCGGCGTGACGGGCGACGATCACCCGCCGCCTGTTGTCGGCGGCGATCTTGCTTGCCTTGGCCACTGTGATCCTCTGCTGGTCGGGTAGGGAGTCGAGGGCTGGTGCCGCTACCGCTCCTCGCGGAACAGCACGTGGCGCCGGATCCGGGGGTCGTACTTCATGAGCTGGAGCCGGTCCGGGTCGTTGCGGCGGTTCTTGGTCGTGATGTAGGTGAACCCGGTCCCCGCGGTGGACCGGAGCTTGATCTTCTGGCGGGCCTCGTTACGGGCCATCAGACCTTCACCCCCTGGGCACGCAGCCGGCGCACGATCGCCTCAATCCCAACCTTGTCGACCGTCTTGATGACCTTGGCGGACAGGGTCAGGGTCACCCGTCGGTTCTCGCTGGGCAGCCAGTAGGTCTTCTTCTGGATGTTGGGGTTCCAGCGGCGCCGGGTGCGGACATGCGAGTGGCTCACCCGCATGCCGAACCCTGGCTTGCGCCCCGTCACCTGGCAGTGCGCCGACATATGCGTTCTCCTGGTCTGCGGAGGGTCGGGGGCTGGTAGGGCCGGCGCTCGAACGGGCCTGTCGCGCGCAGCAGGACCGTCAACTCGCTCCGGCTGATCTGGTGCTGCCCGACAGGTCTCCTGCGCTCCTTCATCGACCCGCCCGCTGCTGGTAGTGGAGTGGTGTGGTGTGGTGGCTTGTAATGAAAACGGTTTTCATCTTGCCTAAGAGCTTGCCGCGATGTCCAGCGGCGACCGGGGGTCATCCCGTGTGTCGGCCCGGAGGTGGGGTCGGTTCGAGCGGGTGTGGGCCGGCGGCGGCGACTTCGGGTGGCGGCATCGCGAGCCTGCCCGGGGGTATGGGGTGCCGGCCCGTCCGTGGGCGCTATCGTAATGAAAATCGTTGCCAACATTGATGGAGGCGTGGTGCGGCACACGGACGAAGGGCCGGACCGCTCCGATCGGACGAGCGCGGACGCTTCCGGCGGCATCGCTCTCGGCACTGTCGCCGAGACCCTGCTCATTCCGCTGTACGGCCGGGCGGAGCTCACGCGGCGCGGTGAGCGCCTGGTGGCCGACCCGAGGGCGGTCGAGCTCGTGGCGGCGATCGACTACGACTTCGCCCGGTTCGAGGGGCTGCCCAGCCTGGTCGGCGCCGCTTGGCGGACCGCGGTGTTCGACCACTGGGTCGAGGCGTGGCTCGATCGCCACCCCGCTGGGACGGTGGTGGAGGTCGGAGTTGGACTCAACACTCGCTACGAGCGGGTCGCGGCCGGTCGGGGCCGCTGGATCGAGCTGGACCTGCCGGACGCGATGGCGTTGCGCCGGCGATACTTCGCCGACGATGAGCACCGCCGGTCCGTCGCCGCCTCCGTGCTCGACGGCGACTGGCTTGACCTCGCCGTGGCGACCGGGCCGGGGCCCTGGCTGTTCGTCGCCGAGGCGGTGCTGGTGTTCCTCGGCGCCGACGAGGTGCACGGTGTCCTCGACCGGATCGCCCGCCGGTTGCCCGGCAGCACCGTCCTCTTCGACAGCTGGGGCGCCTGGATGCGGGAGCACCAGGAGGAGCACGACGCGATGAGCAAGGTCTCCGCCCGGGTGCGGTGGTTCTGCGACGAGCCCGCGGACCTCGCCGGCCCGGTGCCCGGCCTTGAGCTGGTGGAGTCGGTGATCCTGACCGAGGCTCCGCGGGTCGTCCTCGAACGGCTGCCGGCGGACGTGGCCGCGACGCTGCCCGCGATGAGCGCGGATCCGCAGGTCCGCTCCTAAGCGGGCGGCACCACGCTGGGAGCTGCCGTCTCCGTCCGCCAGGTGGTGGCGACCGGGCGGCTCTCGGCGCGGCGCTGGTGGCGCCGGCCGGACGCGGCCGACCAGACGGCGGTCGACGCGGCCCTGGCCCGGCTGGACCTGGGCCCCCTCGCGGACCGGCCGGTGGGAGAGCTGTCCGGCGGGCAGGCGCAGCGGGTCCTGCTGGCCCGCGCCCTGGCGCAGGAACCGGATGTCCTCCTGCTGGATGAGCCCTGTGAAGGACTGGACAGCGCGAGCGAGCAGGCCCTCCTGGCCGCGCTCGGTGAGCTGGCGGCGGCGGGGATCGCCGTCTGCTGTGCGCTACACCAGCTGCGCCTGGCGCGCGAGGTGTTCGACCGCGCGGTGATCATCGACCGAACAGTGCTCGCCGACGGGCCGGCCCGCGAGGTGCTGCCCGCCGACCGGAGCCCGGCCGCCGATGCGGGCCTGGTGGGCGGTGCGGGTCCGGTGGCCGGTGCGGGCCCACTCGACGGCGAGGATCTGCTCGCCATCCCGGGATGGCTGTCGTGAGCGGGGCGTTCACCTTTGGCTGGCTGATCGAGCCGTTCGACTACCCGTTCATGCGCCGTGCCCTGGTCGCCACCCTCGCGGTCGGGGTCGCGGCGCCGGTCGCGGGGGTCTGGGCCACCCAGCGAAGGCTCGTGTACCTGACCGACGCGATGAGCCATGCCATCCTCGCCGGAGTCGCCGGCGCCGCGCTGCTCGGCACCTCCCTGCTGG
>NZ_CDXDOR010000110.1:16526-18669 GCF_978021225.1 Frankia sp. CeTa3Moorea
CCCCGGACATGCTCGCACCCTCGGCGTGCGGATCGGGCTGGTCGACACCGCGCTCATCGTCGGGCTCGGCCTCGTCGTCGTCCTCGGCCTGACCACCGTGGGCGTTCTCATGGCGTTGACGCTGTGCATCGCCCCGGCCGTCGCCGCCCGGCTGCTGTCCAGCCGCCTGCGCCGGGTGCTGTTCCTCGCCGCCGGCCTCGGCGCCGTCGCGGGCCTGGCCGGGCTGCTGGCCAGCTACCACTTCGCCCTGCCCGCCGGCCCCGCGGTCGGTCTGTCCGCCGTCCTCGAGGTGGCGGTCGCTGCCACGGTCCGAGCGGTTCGAGCGATTCGAATGACCCGCACCGGACGCACTCGACGCACCGGACGCACCGCCTCGGCGACCTGACCGGTCCGTGACGGGTGGCGATGGCGCGTCCGCGAACCCCTCCACGTTTTCGCAATGGCAATCATTTTCTATAAGGTGGTGAGTGTGTTGACAGAGGTCGTGCTGGTCGCCGGTCTGGGTGACCACGACGTGGGGGAGGAGATCTGGCGCGCCTGGCCGGGCTCGGTGCTGGTGCGCTACGACCTGCGCGATCTCGTCCAGGGTGTGGTGCGTCGCTGGGTCGACGGCGAGCTGACCGTGCTGGAACTGGCCCACGGCTGCGTGTCCTGCACACTCGGCCAGGATCTGGTGCCGCTGCTGGAGCGCCTGGGCGGCCGGGTCGTCGTCCATCTGGATCCCCGGCTGGAGCCCGGGGCCGTCTGCTTCGCCCTGTGCGAGACCACCGTGCGGGTCGAGGCCGTGGTCACCGTGGTCGACCGGGCCACCTGGCTGGCCGACGCGACCGGAAACGACATCCTCGCCGAGCGCGGCCTGAGCGCCGCGCAGGACGACGACCGGACCGTGGCCCAGATCGCCGTCGGGCCGGTCGAGTTCGCCGACTGCCTGGTGCTGACCGGCACGGCCGCCGATGCCCCGGTTCTCGACGCCGTGCTCGACCGCCTCAACGCCTGCGCCGCGCGTTACGAACGGGACGGGCTGGACGCGGCCGCCCTGCTGGCGGCCATCCCACCCGACGCGCGGCGCGGCCGCTTCGATGACGGCTTCGGCTCCCTGCTGAACGGAAAGCCGCCACGAGAACCGTCCAACGGCGTGGCGGTCGTCCATTTCTCCGCGTGTCGCCCGTTCCACCCGATGCGGCTGAACACCGCCCTGGACGTGCTGCTCGACGGAGTCGTCCGCACCCGTGGCCGGCTGTGGCTCGTCAGCCAGCCGGACCGGGCGCTGTGGCTGGAGTCGGCGGGCGGCGGGCTGACCATCGGCAGCCTCGGGACCTGGCTCGCCGCCACGGACGGCTGGTCGGATGCCCCGGCGGCCAGCGGCGTGGCGGTCGCGGCCAACGTTGCCGACGCTGCCAACGCCGCCAACCGGGAACGTCGCCCCGGCGAACGCGCGCAGGAGGTCGTCGTGATCACCCTGACCGCGTCACCCGAGGCGATCACCATGGCCCTGGAGGAGGCGCTGGCGACGGACGAGGAGCTCGCGCTGGCCGACGAGCTGGAGTTCGTCGACCCGTTCACCGAGGGGCCTGACGAAACAGACGAGCTCGACGAGATGGAGGAACTGTGAAAAAGGATATTCACCCCGACTACCACCCGGTGGTCTTTCAGGACCGGCCGACCGGAAAGTCGTTCCTGACCCGGTCCACCGTCACGTCGGACCGCACGATCGACTGGGAGGACGGCAATGTCTATCCGCTCATCGTGGTCGACATCACGGCCGACTCCCACCCGTTCTGGACCGGTGACCAGCGAGTGATCGACACCGCGGGCCGCGTCGAGAAGTTCAACCGCCGTTACGGAAAGAGGAGCAGCTGACATGGCCGTACCCAAGCGCCGGACATCCCGCAGCAACACCCGGCACCGCCGTGCCCAGTGGAAGGCCGTGGCGCCCGACCTGGTGCCGGTGACCACCCCCGACGGTCGCACGCTCCGGGTGCCCCGCCGCCTCGTCGCCGCTTACAAGCGCGGCCTGCTGTAACCGCCGGGGAGATCTGACGTGAGCCGCCCGACCGCTGATCCGCGTGTCCCCGTCACGGTGGTGTCCGGCTTCCTCGGCGCGGGCAAGACCACGCTGCTCAACCACGTGCTCGCCAACCGT
>NZ_CDXDOR010000111.1:0-5347 GCF_978021225.1 Frankia sp. CeTa3Moorea
GCCCTATCGGCCGGGGCGACCCTCGTCACCGAACTCGAAAAGCTCGGCTACACCGTCACCATCGAACCCGCAGCCTGACCCCAGACCCCCAGGATCAGCATTCCGCACGCGCGGACCAACCGGCACCGGGTCCCCGCGTGATCCCGCATGCCCTGACCCAGCCCCTCCGTGGTCCGGTAATTTACTCCTCAGCCGGTTGATGCCGTACTCCACGGCGTGGCACCACCTACCGGCTGCGCTCGGCCCGGGGCGTGGTCAGCTTCGCCGGCCAGCACAGCCGGGAGTGGCCGCCGGCGCTGGTCGCCGTCCGGGCCAGCTGGTACTGGACGCCGGTGAGCTGTTCGGAGATGTGCCACGGCTGGCGGGCGGTGGCGGTGTCGTGAAAGGCGCGCTCCCGCCGGCGCGGGATGGGTTCTCCGCGCAGCTGCAGTGGTCCGTCGGGCACGATGTAGCTTCCGCCTGGCAGGTCCGGCATGGTCGCGGCATACAACGACGTCTTGGCACCCTCCGGAGTGGGGCGGAAAGCGAGGCGTACCAGGCGAAATAGAGGTTGGCACGCTTGGACTGGAGATAGGCGGACACACTGCGGTAACGGCGCTCGGCGTTGAGATTCTCCAGGTCGAGCCGTGCAAACCGCTGACCTTCGCTGCTGACGGTGACGACCCGCGGGTCCGGCGCGGCGAGCAGCCAGGGCATCAGCAGGCCGGTGAGCGCGAAGGTGCCGAGGTGGTTGATGCCGAACTGTGACTCGAAGCCGTCCGCGGTGTGCGAGCGCGGGATCATCGCCACACCTGCGTTGTTGATGAGCAGGTCCAGCCGGTCGTGATCCCAGGTGGCGGCGAAGATGCGGATGGACGCCAGGTCAGCCAGATCGAGCCGGCGCACCTCGGCGCGGGCCCCGGGTACCTCGGCGCGCAGCCGCTCCCGGACCTCCAGCCCGCGTTCACGGCTGCGGCACGCGAGGACGACCCGTGCGCCGTGGCGGGCGAGCTCCCGGGCGGTCACGTACCCGATGCCGCTGTTGGCGCCGGTCACCACGGCCAGACGCCCGGACTGGTCGGGCAGTGCTGACGGTGTCCATGCCACGAGCGGGCCCTGCCCGCGTGCCGGTCGTGCTACTCGGAGGCCGGTTCGAGGATTGCAGGCCACAGCGTTCCTTTCCCAGTCGGCAGGGGTCTCTCGGCCTGCGGGCAGCGGAGGTCTGCTGCCCACAGCAGCTGGCAACAGTCCCCATGATCGCAACTAAAAGTTGCGCTACGGTCCAGCATGCACAAGGGCCGAACTCATTGCAACCAGGAGTTGCGATGAGTTCGGGATCACGCTCCACCTGTGCCGTGCCTACCGGCGGGCATAAGCGGAATGTCCAGGTGTCGGCACATGCCGCGACGCTGGCGAGCTCCTGCCTAAAGGGGTGAGCCACATGCGTCTGGCCGACTGGCATCGTGCGCGCCAGCCGGCCAGGCGGAGAGCCCGGTAGGGCCCCGGTTGGGCCAGGATTGGCCCGGTTCTCGGTGTTCTCTTCGATCTGCGGGGCCTGCGCTCAGGGCCGCGCGGTGCCCCGTCCCTCAGCTGGCTCCGGGGCACGGTCGACGCCGGGCCCCAAAGCGTCCGCGCCGTGGTGCGCGGGCCGGCCGCCGGGCATCCCGACCAGCGCGGAGACGGCCGCCACGAATGACACCGCGGCGGCGACGATGATCGCGATGTCCATCCAGCGGGCCGATCGGCAGGCCGAGACTCACCCCCGCCGACCAGATCGCCAGCGCGCGGGCACGCTCCGCGGGCGCGAAGAGGACCGACAGCATTGACAGCGAGACCGGCATGATGATCGCCGCGCCGACGCCCATGACCGCGCGTGCCGCGATGAGCTGACCGGCACTGTCTGCGACCGTCGCGCCCGCGGAGGCGAGCCCGAACAGGACCAGGCCGGCGAGCAGCACTCTGCGACGGCCGAGCCGGTCGGCGACGACGCCGAAGAAGAGCATCAAGCCGGCGAACACCAGCAGATAGGCGTTGAAGATCCACTGGAGCTGGCTGTTCGTGGTGCGCAGCGACTCCGCCAGTTCGGGAAGAGCCACGTACAGGACAGTAGTGTCCAGCCCGATCACCAGCAGGCAGACGACCAGCGCGGCCAGCGCCCACCACCGCCGTTGATCCGTCCATATCGCTGTCGTGGACATGGGGATTACCTCATTCCTGTTCGGGGAGACGACGTCGAAACTCAGGGCGCCCCGGATTGGCCGGCTGCGCTCGTGGATCGGTGCCAGACCACGTCACCGCGTCCGCGGCCGGGCGGCTCCTCCGCCTTCGCGCACTCCGCAGCGAAGAGGTCGACCAGTACGTGGAAGCGATAGAGGCAGGCGTCCACCTTTTCCATCAGGTGATCCCGGACCAGCACGCCGAGGGTTCTTCGCGCCTCGTCGTGGGAGGTGCCTGCTATGGCTGCCACGGCGGGAACGGTGAACTCCCGCCGTGGTAGCCGGCCAAGCAGCCGAAAAATGCGGGCGGCCTCGGCCGGTAGGGCTCGGTACGACGTCGAAAGAACACATCGCAGGTTGGTCGCGGCGTCGCCAGCCACAGTGAAGTGGTCGAGCTTCTCGCTGCGAGACCCGTAACTGGTCAGAAAACCGGAGACAGATATCCTCGGATCCTCGACGAGAGATTCCGCTGCGATGCGCAACGCCAGCGGAAGATGCCCGCAGTGCTGGGCGAGGCGGGCGGCGGCGCCCTGGTCCTCACGCAGCCGGTCATCGTTGACGAGAAACGAGAGCAACTGGACGGACTCGGCCGGCGACAGATGCGACAGCTTGATTCTGATCGCTCCGTCGATGACGACAAGGATGGGGCTGGACTCGGCCTGCGGGCGGTCCGGCGCGAGGATGCCCCGCAGCCGCTCCCGCTCGTCGGCGCGGCCGACGAAGCCTCGTACCCTGGGCGGGAGCTGCACCGCCAGAGACACCGGTGCCACCGATACCTCCGGTGCCACCGATACCACCACCGGCGACGCCGTCACCGCGGACAGCGCCTTTGGGTCGCTGGGTGCCAGGCTCTCCGCCGGCGGTGAACCGGCGGCGCGGGCCAGGCCCTCCGGCCGCACCGGTAAAGCGCGAGCATGAGCAGCCAGTGCAGCTTCTCGCACAGCGGCTCCCTGGCCACCCACTCGGACAGCGTCGGGATCATCGTTGCGTCCTGGCCGACGGCCAGCATGGCGTCGGCCCATTCCGCCAGGACGCCGAGCCGCTTTCCCTGCAGGCGGGCGCGTTCGTCCTCCGCAAAGGGTTCCGGGATCTTCGCGAAAGCCTCTCCCTGCCAGAGGTCCAGGGCGGTGCCGAAAGCCTCGGCGGCTGGCCGGTCGCCTCGGGCAACCAGCCAGCGGGCTTCCGTCGCACGCTTGTCGAACAGGCCGATATCAAGCTCCTCCGCGCCGATCACGAGCGCGTAGCCGCCTGCCGTCGATACAATGACGCTTCCGGACTCCCGGCACCTGCGGCCGGGTTCGAGGGTGCGTCGGAGCCCGGCGACATAGGTATGCACGCAATTACTTGCGGAGGACGGTGCGGCGTTCCCCCAGACCGCGTCGATGATTTCGTCGACCATCAGCACGCTTGTTCTTCTGCTGGCGAGCAGCACGAGCACAGCTCGCTGTTTCGGTGGTCCCAGTCGCAGCTCCCGGCCGTTGTGCCATCCCCGCACCGCACCCAGCATTTCCAGTCGGATGTTCGACACCCCGGATCTTGACATAGTCGACACCTTCACGATGCTGCCCGCGACTTATTCTGTTTGTCGGCTTGAGTCATGTACTAAACACGTCGGAACATGCCGATTCCGCTATGACGACCGGCGGTACGCCGGGGTGCTGAGGACGGGTGTCCGGCGGGCCATCAGCCTGCGGACCAGGCCTCACTGTGCCGCCACAGGAGCCGGCCCAGTTCCTGCGTCGCGACCGGGCTCTGCGGCCGCTCCCGGCAGTTCTCGTAGTACTGGCCGCTGCGTTCGGCGAGCTCGGCCGCGGTGGCGCAGCAGACCGGAGTGCGGGCCCCGTCGCGGGTGGACAGCATGGACCGCGTGACAAGCGATCGGATGGGCCAGGGCAGCACCCGCCAGATGTCCGACGCCACGACTCCGGGGTGCAGGGCGTAGGTGGTGACCCCCCGGCCGGTGATCCGCCTAGCCAGCTCCTGGGCGAACAGGACGTTGCAGAGCTTGGAGACGGCGTACTCCCGGGAACCGGTCAGCGTCCTCGTCGGGCGGCGTAGCGCGGGGAAGTCGATGCCGCGCGCGTTGAGATGACTCGCGCTGGACAGGACGACCACGCGCGCGGGCGCGCTGCTCGTCAGCCGGTCGAGAAGTGCCTGGGTCAGCAGGAAGTGACCGAGGTGGTTGACGCCGAAGGCCATCTCGAAGCCATCCTGGGTGACGCCCCGGCGCCCGGCGACCCCTGCGTTGAGGATCAGGCCGTGCAACGGTTCATCGAGGCGGAGAAACAGCTCGGCGCAGTGCCGTACGGAGTCGAGGTGCCCCAGGTCCAGGGGGAGGCACGCCACAGTGGCGTTGCCGGTGGTCCGGGCGATGTCCGCGGCGGCGGCCCGGCCCCGCTGCGTCGAGCGGCAGGCGAGCACCACGCGGCCACCGCGATCGGCGAGCGCCCGTGCGGTCTCGAGACCGATGCCGGTGTTCGCGCCGGTAATGAGGTACGTGCGGCCCCCGAGATCCTTCTTGCCGTTGATCGCTTCTTCCAAGGGGCTCTCCCCGCGTCGATGGACTGGCGAGCCTCGCCTCGCCGTGACCGAGCGGCGGGCCGGTTTCTCTGCAACATCATGTTGCGATAGCGTCATCATTGCACTTGAAGTGCCTACAACGCAACAAGGAGTTGCTTTGGCTCTCGCTCCCGACGGTCACGCTCGCGACAGTCATGCCGCACAGAACGGGCGGAACGGGCGGAAGCGGATCGGGCAGAACGGTCCGGACGAGCCGGATGAGCGGGACACCCCGCGTCCAGTCGGCCGCGGCCAGAAGCTGCGCGCCGCCGTGCTCGCGGCGACCGTGGCCGAGCTGACCGAACGAGGGTACGGCGAGCTCTCGGTAGAAAACGTCGCGGCCCGGGCCGGTGTGCACAAGACGTCCATCTACCGTCGCTGGGGAGACCGGGAGAGCCTGGTTGTCGACGCGCTCACCGAGCATGTCGCCGCCGACCTGCTGATTCCCGACACCCAGTCGATCGCGACCGACCTGCGCGAGCTCGCCCGCGCCCTGGTCGCGCTGCTGACCACGCCCACCGGTCAGGCAATCCTCGCGGCGATGCTCTCGGAGACGGTGCGGATCCCGAGGCTCGCGCAAGCCCGCCGCGCCG
>NZ_CDXDOR010000111.1:5665-17893 GCF_978021225.1 Frankia sp. CeTa3Moorea
AGCCGGTCGTGGTCCACGCGATCGAGCGCGGCGAACTCCCGGCCGGCACCGACCCGACCGAACTGCTCAAGGCGCTGGCCGCGCCGATCTACTTCAAGCTTGTGGTCCTCGGTGAACCGGTCGACACCGCGGGCGCCGACAGCGCCGCCGCGGCGACGCTCGCGGCCGCCGTGGCCGGCGTGTTCTGCCCGGTGCGGGTGCCCCCGCCGACGCCGTCCGCCAATCGTGCGGAATAACCGATCCTGGCCGGGCGGCATAATCCACTCCACGTGAGTAGCGTCACTTTCCAGACTCCTCGACGGGGTTGACAGTCGGACATTCTGCTGTAGTCGGTGGGTGTCCCGCTGGCCGCCTACGACAGGGTGCTTGCGCTGTAGCCAGCTATCCTGGCTGGTACCCGGTACGTCGGGTTGCCCGCCTCGTAGCGCACCTTCCGAAGATCCCAGGCGAAGGTCTCCAGTGGCCCCGCGGCTGGATCCAGAGGTCGCTCCTGACGTGCCACACCACCTCCTCGTTCCACAAGATCCAAGGGCACTCGTCAGTCCGGACGCGCGCCGGCAGGCCGCGGTACGGCGCGCGGAAACGGACACACCGGACGTGTTCAACAGTAGCCGCCCTGTCACGCAGAGGATGTCCCGTGAGTGAATCGAGCGGGTACCCCGTCCTCACACTGCGGGCCAGGAGCCGCATGGGACGGCATCCACCTACAAGGACGCAGGGAGCAACCCAACTGTGACAGGATCGTCACCCCAGGCAGAAAAACGGCCCGGCCGGACCGCCAACACCGGAAAGGCCGACGCTCCAGAGGGCAGAGCTGCTGGCAGCTGCTGACAGGACGCTACCGTTTCCCCGCATGGGGGCGAGAAGCGCGAGCCCCGGTGGAGGCGGGCGCATAGGATCTTCACGTGGAGAACGTGGAGCTTTCCCCGCTTCCGGCCGCCGGAGGACGGCTGGCCGGCGGGACGGGAGCCGGCGGTGAGTGACAAGCACGAGGTGACGCTGTCCGCCTCGGCCGAGCGGGACCTGTCGAAGCTGGCCGAGCTCACCCGCGGCGAGGTCCGCCGGTTCCTCGACGGTGCCCTGCGCGACGATCCGCGCAAGGCCGGCACTCCGATCCCCGGCGAGCAGGTCGGCATGCACGAGGCCAGCGGGCGGACCTGGCGGATCCTCTACCGGATCGACGCCAACACCTGTTCTGTGCGCGTCATGGTCGTCGCGCCGCGAGGAGCCCGCTCCCGGGTCGTGCCGACGATCGGCAACGCCCGCCCCGCCACCGGATGGCGCCGCGTCTGAACCTGTGGGAGCGGAGGCGGTCAGCGGTCACGAGGCTCGTACGGTCACGAGACTCGTACGGTCACGAGACTCGTACGGTCAGTCAGGTAACGTTGACGCCGAAGTCCAGGGCGATCCCGCGCAACCCGGAGGCGTATCCCTGGCCGACGGCGCGGAACTTCCACTCCCCACCGTAGCGGTACAGCTCGCCGAAGATCATCGCCGTCTCCGTGGAGGCATCCTCGGTGAGGTCGTAACGGGCCACCTCCGCGCCGTTCGTCGCGTCCGTCACCCGGATGAACGCGTTACGGATCTGGCCGAAGGCCTGCCGACGCGAGTCGGCATCGTAGATGGACACGGTGAACACGACCTTCGCCGCCTGCGGGGTCAGCGTCCGCAGGTCGACGTTGATCTGCTCGTCGTCACCGCCGCCGCCACCGACCAGGTTGTCACCCAGGTGCTTCACCGCACCGTCCGGACTCACCAGATTGTTGAAGAACACGAAATAGCCGTCGGAGAGGACCCGGCCGGCGTCATTCACAATGATCGCGCTGGCGTCGAGGTCGTAGGCGGCACCGGTGGTCTGCCGCACCTGCCACCCCAGGCCCACCGTCACCGCAGTGAGGTTGGGGACGACCTTGCTCAGCGAGACATTGCCGCCCTTGGACAGCGACACGGAGGTCATATCCTCACCCTAGTACCAATGGTCCCCGCCCTGCCGACCGGCGGGCCCTACGGCTCGATCAGGCGCCACCGGTCTGGTGTTCCCGGCTCGGAACGCGCCGCGCCGGTTGCCTCCAGCGTCGCGAGATACGACATCGTGTCCATCACGGCGTTCTGCAGCGCCACCCCCCGCAGGTTCCGGAACGGCCGATGCCAGGTCACGTACCCGGCGACGTCCCAGACCCGCGAGGCACCCGCGCGCAGTCCCTCGACGACCTCGGACAGCCGGCCGGCGTGATGCGCGTCGAGCTCCGCGAGCCGGCGCTCCAGCCCGGTGAACCGGTGCTCGTGCGCCGGCAGCACCTCCTCGGCCGGCAGGCCCCGCAGCCGGGCCAGCGAGCGCAGGTAGTCGCCCAGCGGATCAGGAGCAGCCTCCTCCGGCGCGGGTACCCCGACCGCCGTCGAGGGCAGGACGTGGTCCCCGGAGAACAGCAGCCGGTTGGTCGGCTCCCAGAAGCAGAGGTGTCCCGGCGAATGGCCCGGTGTCCACAGTGCGGTGAGATCCCAGCCCGGGATGTCCGGCCGGTCGCCGTCCTCGATGAGGATGTCGGGTCGCGGCAGGCCCCGGGCCGGCTGCTGGTAGCCCGCCAGCAGGCGCTCGGTCATCTCGGCGGGCGCCCCGGCCCGGGTCATCAGCTCGGAGATCCGGTCAGCATAACCATGTTCGAAGTGCCGGAGCATCGCCTCGTCCAGGGGATGCAACGAGACCCACGCCCCGGATGCTTCCCGGATCCGGTTCGCCAGGCCGTAGTGGTCCAGGTGCGCATGGGTCACCACGACGCCCTGCACGTCGGCCACCGACATCCTGATCATCGCCAGTCCGGCCTGCAACGCGTCGAACGCCTCGTCGAAGTCCCAGCCGGCGTCCATCAGGAACGGGCCCGTGGAAGTCTCGAAGACGTACACGAACACGTGCGCCGGTTTGGCCCAGGGCAGCGGGACGGGGATACTCCACAATCCCGGACGCACCTGCTCGACCGGCGGCAGGGGTCGACGCCACCGCGCGGCACCGTCCCGGCCGGCCCGCTCCACGGCCGGCTTCACGGCCGGCTGCGGCCCGGTCTGACGCGGCACACCGACATCCCCGAGAGCAGCGTCCACGACCTCACCCACCCGTTTTCTCCGGCGCCCGGCGGCGCGTGCATCGCGTACCGCGGCGCCCCGGGTCTGCAACACCCGTCTTTGGATGATGCCCGTCTTTGGATGATGCCGCGCCCCTGATCGTTCCCCATCCGCGACGAATGGTCGTCGCGGTGATGCCTTCACCACCCGACAAAACCTTGGCGCGTCCTGGCCAATCTGTCATGCTATACCGTGCCGTCCGGTACCCCCCGAACCGGGCGGCACCATACTTTCCCACCGCCACCGCCGCCGCCACCACCGCGCCGATCAGGAGGGGCAGGGCAGAACGGTGAGGGATCCCGGTGCCCGGGAGTGCCGCCCGTCGAGATCGGTCACCGTAGCCGTGTAGGTGATCGCCCCGGCCGCACGGGCCGGGCCCACCGGGCCGGACCACGTCGACCGGTTACCCGTCGCCCGGTCAAGGACCAGCGAGACACTCGCCCTGCCTCCGTCGGGGAGGCTCACCACGAGCTCCACGGCGAAGATGCCGGTCGCGTCAACGACGGACACCGTCACCGTGGACACCGCTGCCGGGGACGCGGTCGCCGGGGACGCGGTCGCCGGGGACGCGGTCGACCTGGCGGCCGGCGCGCAGCCGGACGGGTACAGCGTCGTCGGCGCCGCAACCATCGATACCACCTGTGGCGAGCCGTCGACCCTGGCGGTGACCCGCACGTCGCCCCCGCCGCCCCCCTCGCGGGGCCTGATCGGAACGGTCACGTCGATCGGTCCGGACGGTGCCGCCGCCCGGTCAAGAGTGATCACCAGGGGGACGACGGCCCCCGGATCGATCCGCGACCGGCCGGGCATCACGGTGAGCCAGGACGGGCTGGCGCCGATCACGACGTCGACCGGCGCCGTGCCCTCGCCACGCAGGTCAAGCCGCCAGACGGAGTCGACGTCACCCAGGTCGGCCCTGGTCGAGCTCAGGCCGAGGGCCGGGCCGGAGGGCCGCGGAGCGACCGGGACGGCCGGTGACCCAGGCTGCGGTCCGGTCCGCGGTCTCGCGGCGGTCGGGGCGACCCGCGGCGGAACCGACCCGATGCCGGCGCTCGGGGAGGCCACGGGCGCGGTGGGAAAGGCTGGACCGGCACCCGGCCGAGCAGTGACCGGGGCTGCCGTCACGTCCGCCGGCCCGTCCTCGTCACCGGGCACGGGTGCCGGCGGTGCGACCGGCGCACCCGGCCTGCCTCCGGAGGAACCCGCACGATGGTCGCCGGCCATCCGCCCACGCACAACCACCAGACCCGCAACGATGACGACCAACGCAACCACTACAGCAATGATGCGTCCCCACCGGATCGGCAGGATCCGACCTGAACGCCCCCAGGGAGAACGGTGACGTCCCGGCGATCCCGGGCCCCCCGCACCATCATGCGTCATCATGACGAGATTAAGCCGACGGATTCTCGCGAGGGGACCAATTCGCTCGTTTCCGTCACGAAGTACGCTGAGATCTCTCTCGACCCTCGGGCCGAGGCGGGATGCCCCGATTCTCCCCGTTACCCCCGTTGTCGCCGTTGTCGCCGTTGTCGCCGTTACTCCCGTTGTCGCCGGTCTCCCTGCTCTCCCCGGTCCGCCGGCTGCGGGGCCGGCCGGGCGGCCCGCCCCGCAGCCGGCGCCCCCACCAGACCCACCATGCCAACGTCTGGGTCACCAGCGCGAAGCCGAACAGCAGATCCTCGACCGGAGCGTGTGCGATCCGCGGGCCGAGGATCCGGCGGGGGTCGTAGACGACGACGCCGAACCCGGTGAGGATCCCGTTGGAGATCAACTGGAACAATGCGATGATCGCGTAGGAAGTCCAGAAAACCCGCCGGGTCAGCAGCCGGGTCCGCAGGACCCACAGGTCCATCGCGATCGCCAGCGCGACCCCGACGACCGCTAGGGCCGTGTAGCTCACGGCCGATCACCATCGGGAGTCCCACCGGAACGCGTCGCGCTCGGATGGGCGGGCTCGTCGCCGACGTCCCAGCCCCGCACCGCGCGCACGGCCTCCAGCGTCAGGATCGCGCACATCGGCACCACGACGAAGAACAGCAGCTCCTCCAGGGGAAGGCTCCCCGGAAGCAGGACCCCGGTGATGCGGCGCCGGTCGAAGCTCCAGTGCCCCGCGGAGACGGCGAACAGGTCCCAGGCAACGAAGATCACGATGACGGGGGCGAGGGTCAGCAGCAGTCGAACCGGCCGGGCGTACACCCGGGTGCCCAGAAACACCTCGAGCGGCGCCGTTCCGAGCAGGCATCCCGCCAGGACCGCGAGGTAGCTCAGATGGCGCATCGGCGGCTGGGGCGGAGGCTCGGACGGCGCATCGACAACTCTCAGACGGCTCTCAGACAGCGCGCAGACGCCGAGCGAGGGCAACGGCGCTCGCGGCCGGATCCTCGGCCCCGGTGAGGCCCCGCACGACCACCACGCGGCGCGCTCCCGTCGCGAGGATCTCATCCAGGGTATCCAGACCGACGCCACCGGTGACGAACCACGGCTTCACGCCCGGGACGAACGGAGGAGCGTGCCGCGCGGCCAGCCGGGGCAGGCCCAGGCCGACCGGCGGCCGGCCCTCCTTGGTGGGCGTGGCGTGCACTGGCCCCACGCACACGTAGTCGACGTCGGGGTCGGCGAGCGCCGCGAGGAACTGGTCGGGATCGTGCGTCGACTGTCCGATCAGCACGTCCGGGCCCACCAGGCGCCGGGCGAACCGCGGCGGGATGTCGCCCTGACCGACGTGCAGGATGTCGACCCCGGCGAAGGCGGCGAGGTCGGCGCGGTCATTCGCGCTGACCAGCACTCCCCTGGCGCCGGCGGCGGCCTGCACCCGCCGCAGCCCGCCGAGCTCCTCGTCCCATTCAAGCCCCTTCTCCCGGAGCTGGATCAGATCGACCCCGGGGGCCTCGGGCGTGCCGACCACGGCGCTCAGGAAGGCGTCGAACTCGGCCCGACGCGGCGTGCACAGGTACAGGCGGGCGTCGGCCAGCCGCCGCAACCGGTCCGCCCGGGCCGGCCCACCGGCGCGCGGCGACGATCCCTCAACCTCCGGCGACAGCACGCACGATCTCCAGAATGTCGCCGTCGGCGAGCCGGACGGCGGGCATCTCGGACGGCGTCAGCGCCACGCCATTGTGCTCGACCACCACCGAACCGGACGGCAGGCCCAGCTCGGCGAGCAGGTCGGGCAGCGGCTGGCCACTCGGGATGCCCCGCGGCGCACCATTGACGACGACCCGCGCCCGGGCGAGCGGCTCCAGGTGCGCACGCGGGTGCGAGTGCGAGTGCAGCGGACGATCGACCATTTTTCGACCCTACGGGAGCAGCGCCCGCCGTGCGGGCGGTGGGTACGGCCGGGACCGGGCCGGGGCTAGAAGGCCGACGCCTGGGCCCGTCGTTTGACCTCCTTGCCACGGTTCTCGATGAGTGCCTGCATGGGGGTGCCCGGCAGGCTCGGATCCTCCCGGAAGATCCAGTCGAGCGCCTCCTCATCGGTGAACCCCGCGTCGGCCAGCACCGTGAGCAATCCGGGCAGCCCCTTGACGACGGCGCCGTCCCGGATGAAATCGGCAGGCACCCGCAGGACGCCCCCCTCCCGCTGGGCCAACAGCGTCCGGTCGCGCACCATCTGCCGGACACGGGTCACGGGAACCTGCAGCTGATCGGCGACGTCAGGCAGGGTCAGCCAGTCCATGGTCAAGAGTAAACACCCAAGTCTCGATGGCGTCGTACGGTGCCGGCGCGGCCGCGGACGTTGGCCGCGCCCCTCGGCGACCGGATGACCAGGCAGTTCCCGGCCGGGACAGTCCGGCCGGAACGGGTCAGAGCGGAGCCACCTGGGCGCCGCCCGCGACCGCCGAGCGCACCGCCGCCTCCAGCACCGCGACCACCGGACGGGCGGTCTCCACGCCGTAGCCGGACAGCGGCCAGCCCGAGACGAGACAGTCCGCCAAGTCCCGGTGAAACATACTGCCCGAGGTGGGTGCCAGCGGGATGTGGCTGCGCACCCCGTCATGAGTGATCAGCATGAGCGACCCCGCCTCCGCCTCGAGCACCCCCGCCTCGAGCACCCCCGCCTCGAGCATCTCGGCCTCGAGCATCTCGGCCTCGGACCGGCGACCGGCGTGCCGTCCCAACCGCGGCACCAGCTTCCCCTCCCCGTCCCGGAAAGCCCCGCCGTCCCGGGAAGCCCCGCCGTCCAAGATCAGCGAGCCGGTGGACCCGAGCACCTCGAACCGCGGGCGCCGGGCCACCGTCAGATCGGAGACCGTGACCTGCGCCTCGGCCCCACTCGCGAAACGCAGCAGCAGCCGGCTGTGGTCAGCGTTGCTGACGTGGTGCCAGACCCGCTTGACGGTGGACGCGCTGACCCATTCGACGGGCTCGTCGACGAGGGCGAGGATCTGGTCGACGCAGGCGCTGCCCCGGTCATGGAGCTGCCCACCACTGATCCGCTCGTCGTCGTGCCAGGTGCCGGCCGGCCGGCGGAACCCGCCCCGGTGGGCGTCCAGCCGCAGCGGCTCGCCGACGGCGCCGCGGTGCACGACGGCGCGGACCGCCCGGTAGCCCGGGTCGTCCCGACCCTCCGGATACACCGCGAGCACCAGGGACCGGGCCTCCGCGAGCTCCGCGAGCTGGTCGGCATCCGGGGTCGACAGGCAGAGCGGGGCGTGCACGACGACGTGTTTGCCGGCCTCCAGCGCACGACCGGCCCATTCGAGCCGGGTGTGGGTCGGTGTGGCCACGATGACGACCCCGAGATCGGGATCGTTGACTAGGTCGTCCGGGTCGTCAACGCGGCGCGGCGGGCGACCCGCCGCGTGCGCCGGGAGCCGGCCGGCACCGCCGTCACAGAGGGCGGCGAGTTCCAGGCCCTCGGTCGCGTCCACCGCCGAGTGGTGCGTCCCGGTGGTGTCCGGGGTACCCAGCAGCCCGACCCTGGCCGGCGCGGCGTCGAGCACGCCGAGGCAGTGCCGCAGCCAACGTCCCACAAGCCGGTGGTAGGCGGGATCGGCGAGCACGGCGGGACCGGTACCCAGGGTGAATATGCCGAGGCCCGTGGAGGGCCGCCAGGTGCAGACGGGATGCTCGCCCATCTCGTGCCGGACCAGGAGCAGCCGCTCCACGTCGTCGGCAATCTTGTCGGAGATGATCCAGCTCTCCCGGGGGCGGAAGTCCGCGGACCGGGCCATGACCGCGCCGCCCTGCGGCCCGACGGTCAACCGCAGGCCGTAGGGCGCGGTGGTCCGCCCCGGGATGAGACCGGACGCCTCGATGAGCGGACTTCCCGGCGGCAGCGCCCGCATGGTCGGCCCGGCGAGCAGGACCGGGACGGTCTGCCGGGCCCGGTCCAGCAACTCCTGCTCGACGTGGTCGAGCGGACGGTCGATGAGCACGAGAAGCGCGTCGGCCGACCGTGCCGAGGTCGGGCCGAGACCCGCTGCCCGCAAATGGTCGCCGAGCGCGTTCACACCGGCCAGGTTCGACACCAGGTGAATGCGAGGCACGTCTCCGCACTCTAGTGACCGTTCCTGACGTTCCGGCGATTGGGGTCGCCAAACAAGGATCCGCACAAGGATGCGCACATAACGCAATGGCCGGCAGGGGCACCAATGATCCTGATATCCAGAAATCCCGCCATCCAGCCGACCGGAACGCCGGGAACGCCGGGAAAACCCGGAACGCCGGGAACACCGGGAACACCGGGAACACCGGGAACACCGGGCCGTCACCGGGCGTCATCGACTTGCCGCGGCCAGTTCCTTCATCGACACGGAGATATCGGCGAAACGCTCCCGATCCGGGATACCGTCGGCCGCCATCAACCGGCGACCGGCGACCATGTCCATCGGGCGCCCCACGGTGACCAGCGCTTCGAGACGGCCGTCCCGGGCGAACCACCCGGCCGACCAGCCGGGCGGACGCCCGCCGCCGGGCGGCACGACGACGCCCGGATCGCCCCGGAACACCAGGGCGGCCTCCGCCGAGGGCAGTCCCGCGAACTGCACCATGCGGCCGAACTGTTCCGACCAGAAGTAGGGCACCGGGTCGTAGACGGCATCCCCGCCGAGCAGCGTGGTGACCGCGACCGCGGGCGACTGCTGGGCGCAGTCCCAGTGCTCGACCCGCAGCCGCCGCCCGTAGCGACGCGACCACCAGGCGGCACAGTCACCGACCGCGACCACCGGCGGCGGGTCGCCGTCGGCATCGTCGGCATCGTCGGCATCGTCGGCATCGTCGGCACCATGGGCCCACTGGGCGGCGAGATGCTCGTCGACCACGACTCCCCGGTCGAGGGCGAGCCCGGAACCGGCGAGCCAGGCGATACCGGGCCGCACCCCGACGCCGACGACGACCTCGTCCGCGATCAGCTCCTCACCGCCGGCCAGCACCAGCCCGTCGGGGGTGACCCGCTCCACGGCCGTAGCCAGGCGCAGGGTGACCCCGGCCCGGGCGTACCACGCGATCGTGCACCGGCCCACCTGCGCGCCGAGCGCGGCGAACAGCGGCGAGGCGGCCGCCTCCACGACGGTGACCTCGGCACCGATCGCTGCCGCCGCCGTAGCGACCTCCGCGCCGATCCAGCCGGCACCGACGATGACGAGCCGGACGCCGGGGCGCAGGGCGTCACGCAGGCGCCGGGCGTCGTCAATGGAACGCAGGACCCGCTGCGGGCCGTCGCCCGGCAGGGTTACCGGCTCAGCTCCCGTCGCCAACACCAGGCCGTCGTAGTCCAGCGGCCCCGCGTCGGTCTCCACGGTGCCCGGTCGCAGGCCGGTCGCCCGCCGCCCGAGGCACACCTCGACCCCGTCGAGGTCGAAGGGCAACGTCGTGTCGTCGATACGGCCGGAGAGCACGGCCTTGGACAGGGGCGGACGATCGTAGGGCCGGTGCGGCTCCGCCCCGAGCAGGATCACCTCTCCCGCGAAACCACGTGCGCGCACCTCGGCGGCGGCCCGGCCCCCCGCCATTCCCGCGCCCACGACGACTATTCGCTGCATTCGAGCAGACTATCGATGACCCGCGACGCCGGGCCGCCGTCACCGCACCGGGTCCACGAGCGGGAAGGCGTCCTTCCACACCGGCTCGTACCCGGCTTCGGCGAGCATCGCGGCGATCTGTGCCGGCGAACGCTCGTCGGAGATCGAGAACTGTTCCTGGGCCGTGCCGGGCGTGGTGTAGCCGCCGGGTTCGGTGGAGGAGCCGGCGCTCATGGTGGTCACGGCGATGCGGACGAGCCCGTCGCGCAGCACCGCCGGCTCCCGGGTCGACAGCGACAGCGCCAGGTCCGGCTCGAACAGGCGCAGGGCCGCGTACGCCTGGACGAACTCCGCGTCGCCGACGACGACGACCGGCGGGAACCCGCTGGCACTCGGCTTGATGCGCGGCAGCGCGATCGAGACCTCGGTCCGCCAGTAGCGACGGGAGAGAAAGGATGCGTGCGCGGCCAGCGCGAGCACGTCAGCGCGCCAGTCCGGGGCGAGCCCGAGCAGCGCGCCGATCCCGAGCCGGCGCGCCCCGGCCCGCGCGGCCCGTTCGAACGAGGACAGCCGCCGGTCGTAGTCACGCTTCCAGCCGGCGACATGCACCTCGGCGTAGCGGGCCCGGTCGTAGGTCTCCTGGTAATGGACGACTCCCTCCAGCCCGGCACGCACCAGCCGGGCATAGGTGTCGTCCGACCAGGTCTGGGTCTCGATGCTGATCGAGGGGAACATCGGCCGCAGCCGCTCGACCACCGCGACGAGGTAGTCGGCCGACACCTCGACGCGATGCTCGCCGGAGACGAGCAGCAGATGACGGAACCCCCGGTCGGCCAGCAGGCGTCCCTCCGCTACCACCTCCTCGATACCCAGCGTGCGGCGCACCACCGGCAGGCCCTTGGCGAAGCCGCAGTAGGTGCAGGACGACAGGCAGGCGTTCGACACGTACATCGGGGCGAACAGCCGGACCGCCCGACCGAACCGGAGCAGGGTCGCCTCCCGGGCGGCAATCGCCAGCTCCTCCAACCGGGCGGTGGCCGCGGGTGAGAGCAGGATCGCCAGCTCCGCGAGACCGATCCGGGGGGTGGCTGACCCGCCGGATCCGGGCCGAACCCGCCGCAGCACCGTGCCCACCTCGGCGGACGTGGCCCGCCGCGACATCGCGGACAGCCCGGCCAGGTCGTGACCGGCAAGTTCGCGCGCGAACTCCCCTGGCGGGGCGCTCACCTGGACGCCTCGCCCACCACCGCCGCCGGCACGGGTGCCGGGGACGCCGCCCGGGACGCCGAGGGCACGGGCGACGCCGAGGGCGACGCCGAGGGCGACGCCGGTGACGGGTGGGCGCCGAGGAACCCGGTGAGCGGGGAGGAGGCGGACGCCACCGTGGCCGGGCCGGCGGCCCCTCGGCCGGCCAGGAAACCCAGCCGGCCGGCGGCGGTGGCGAGCGCGAAGGCCCGCGCCATGCGCGCCGGATCGGCGGCCACCGCGATGGCGGTGTTGACCAGCACCGCGGCCGCGCCGATCTCCATCGCCTCGGCCGCGTCCGAGGGCACCCCGAGCCCGGCGTCCACCACCACCGGGACCCCGGCGCTCGCCACGATTGCCTCGATCGCGTCCCGGGTGCGCAGCCCGCGGTTCGAGCCGATCCAGCTGCCCAGCGGCATCACGGTGGCGCAGCCGACCTCCTCCAGCCGGCGGGCCAGCACCGGATCGGCCGAACAATAGGGCAGGACCGTGAAGCCGTCGGCCACCATGAGCTCGGCGGCGCGCAGGGTCTCCACCGGATCCGGCGCCAGGGTGCGCGGATCCGGGGTGACCTCCAGCTTGACCAGACCGGTGCCCGTGGCCGCCCGCCCGAGGCGGGCCAGCCGCAGCGCCTCGGCCGCGTCCACCGCTCCCGAGGTGTTGGGCAGCAGGGTCATCGACGGCGGGATGAAGTCGAGAATGTCGCCGTCACCGATCCGGCCGATGTCGACCCGGCGCAGCGCCACGGTGACGATAGTGGCACCGGAGGCGACGAGGCTGTCCCGCATCACCTGGTGACTCGCGAACTTCCCGGTGCCGATCAGCAGCCGGCTGCCGTAGGACCGCCCGGCGATGACGAGACCGTCCGCCCCCGCGGCACCGTGCCCGGCCTCACCACCGC
>NZ_CDXDOR010000112.1:0-17396 GCF_978021225.1 Frankia sp. CeTa3Moorea
GCTGGGGACCGCCCGGCCGAACGACGGGGCGGGGGCGGCCGGTTGCACCTGAGGATCGGAGCCGCCGGCCCCGATGAGCACGGCGGCGAGCCCGGCGAGCCCGGCGAGCCCGACGATTCCGGCGAGCAGGACGACCGGCAGCGCTCCGCGCGCGCCCGGTGCCCGCCGCCGCCAGGATGCCGGGAGCCGGCCGAGCAGCCCGCCGTCCGCCGCGTGTCGCGGCGGGCCGGCTGCGCCGCCGTCGGCGGGATCCTGCACCGAGCCGTCCGCGCCCCGGCGGGGTACCGGGACGGTGCGCCACGACTGGTCGTCGTCCGGCGGTGGCGTCGGCCGGTTGGCCAGGGGATGGGTCGGCTGATCGGGCTGGTCGGGGTCCAGCGGCGCGCCGCCGCCGTTGCCGCCGTTGCCGCCGCCCTTGCCGGGCCCCGCGCTCAGCGGCGGGCGGGCCTGCCAGGGGGTGAGAGCCAGCGCCGCCGCCCGGTCGGCATCGGCCGGGGTGCGGACCGCGGAGTCCGAGACCAGGCGGCGGACCAGCTCGGCGGCGCTCGGGCGCTCCTCCGGCCGACGGGCGAGCGCCGCGCGCACCAGCGGGGCGAGTTTCGCCGGCACGCCGGCGATGTCGGGTGGTCGGTCCTCGCGCATCCTGGTCAGCACGTCGGACTGCTCGGAGGCGAACGGCGGATGTCCCGTCGCCGCGTACGTCACGCAGGCGCCCCAGGCGAACACGTCGGCGGGGGGCCCGGCCCGTTCCCCGCGCAGCTGCTCGGGCGCCATCCAGGCCAGCGTGCCAATGAGAATCCCGGTGCGGGTGTGGCTGGGGATCCCCGAGGCCCGCGCGATGCCGAAGTCGATGACCTTCGGGCCGTCCCAGGCCAGCAGGATGTTCGAGGGCTTGAGGTCGCGGTGCACCACTCCGGCGGCATGGATGGCGATCAGCGCGTCGGCGAGTCCCACGCTGAAGCCGTGCAGCAGCCGTTCCTCCAGCCGGCCGTGGCGCAGCACCGCGTCGGCGAGGCTGGTGCCCTCCACGTATTCGGTCGCCAGCCACGGCGACGTGGCCTCGGGATCGGCATCGAGCACCGCCGCGACCGCCCGGCCGTGCACCCGGCGGGCGGCGGCCACCTCGCGGCGGAACCGTTCCCGGAATTCGGGGTCGTCAGCGAACCGGGCGTCGGGAACCTTCACCGCGGCGGCCCGGCCGTCGGCGTTGAAACCGAGGTACACGGTGCCCATGCCGCCAGCGCCGATCCGGTTGTGGATCGTGAATGGGCCGACGTGGCGCGGGTCGTCGTCAACAAGCGGGGTCAGCATCGTGCCGCCTGTTCTGGTCGCCGCGCCCGGTCCCGCGCCCGGCGGCGCGCCCGGCCGTGAGACTCGGAATGCCGGGGCTCACCCGAAAGCTCACTCCTTCGTCGGCGGTGGGCACGGGCCGGGGCCCGATGGCCGCCGGCCCGCGCCGCACCGGTGTCCGTGGGGTTCACGGCGTTCACGGCGTCCACGGCGTCCACGGCGTCCACGGCCCCGCGAGACCCCTAACCCTGAACCGTAGTGCTTCCAGCGCAGCGATGTGCGGCTGGGCGCGGAGGCGGGCGCGTCGGGTTCGCCACCCGGCACCGCCCGCCGCCACCCGGACTCCGGCGGACGGCGGCCCTACCGTCGGCTGCCGGAGACATTCGGGTCGCTCGGCGGAATCTTGTCCAGGGTGGAGAAGTTCGTGCCGGTCCAGCGGAAGCGGACGTCGGCGTGGCCCGATGGGGCATCGACCGGGTCCCGCGGGTCGTAGGTGGCATAGCGCAGCACGACCTCATGATCGTTGCGTTGGCGCTGGAGGGTGATGTGCGCGCTGGGTGCCTTCGTGTCCGTGCCACGGTACTCACCGTCGGCGAAGACGAAGGCGAGCTGCCGGGGGGTGTCCCCGGCCGGCTGGCCGGTGCCGATCACGACGTTCAGCCGCCGGTCGGCCGCGTAGGTGCTCATGTCCGGCTCATAGCCCTTCCGGCGCACCGTGGCGGCGGCGTCGGCGGCGGACAGCGTCGCCGTGGTCGCCGTGGTCGCCGTGATCGCCGTCGGGCTCGCCGCCGTGGTCGCCACCGGCGTCGGGCTCGCTGACGCCGACGCCTGCGCCCGCGCCGATGCGGGCCCGCTCGCCGCGCAGCTGCTCGGGCGCCATCCAGACCAGGGTGCCGATCAGCATGCCCGTCCGGGTGTGGCTCGTGTTGTCCCCGGCGCGGGCGATGCCGAAGTCGATGACCTTCGGGCCGTCCCAGGTGAGCAGGATGTTCGCCGGTTTGAGGTCGCGGTGCACCACCCCGGCGGCATGGATCGCGACCAGGGCGTCGGCCAGGCCGACGGCGAGTCCCTGGACCAGTCGATCGTCGAGCCGGCCGCGGGTGGCGACCGCGTCCGCCAGGTTCCTGCCCTCGACGTACTCCGTGGCCATCCACGGCCGTTGCCCGGTCAGGTCGGCGTCGAGCACGGCGGCGACGGCGCTGCCCCTGACTCGGCGGGCCGCGTCGACCTCGTGCCGGAAACGGGACCGGAACTCGGGATCGTCGGCGAGTCCGGCCGACGGCACCTTCACGGCCGCCGGCTTGCCGCCGGTGTCGAAGCCGAGGTAAACGACGCCCATCCCACCCGCGCCGATGCGGTTCGCCAGCCGGTAAGGGCCGATGCGCCGGGGGTCGTCCGTGGTCAGGGGCGTCAGCACGCCGCTTGCCTTCTCTCCGTCGTCGGGTGTCGTGGGCGGCCCGGGTGTCGGGTGGCCCGGCGGTTCCGGCGCACCTCGCGACGGTGCGGGGTGGAGATGCGCCGATTGTCTCCCGTGCGGTCCCCTGCACTTATCTGACGGCGTCGTCTTCGCTTTGTGTCAAGGATCCGTTACCTGATGTGTGCGGTGTGGTCGACGCGCCGCCGTTACGCCCTGACGACCTTCGCGAGAAGATTTGGCCCATACTCGGTATAGAACGAAAGAATTAGAGGTTGTATCGTAATATTGCAAAGATATCTTCGTAAGAAGATCGACATCGCCGAGACGGCTCGTGGGGTGGCGACGGGATCCGGATGGAAGTGGTCCGGGGGGAGGAGAGCGGGATGGTCGTCCCCTTGCAGCCAGCCCAGCCCCTGCAGCCAGCCCAGGTGTCTGCATCCGGTGCCCGGCCGGCGGAGGGGTTGCCGGCGGAGGGGCTGTCGGCGGACGCAGTGCTGAGCACGCTCGGTCGCCACGTCCTCGTCGACGGCTTCGACCTCGTCTGCGACCTAGCGATGAGCCGTGGCAGCGTGCTTGTCGACGCCCGTGATGGGCGGCGCTACCTCGACCTCTACAGCTTCTTCGCGTCTGCGCCGCTCGGGATCAACCCGCCGGGCCTCGTCGACGACGCGGGCTTCGTCGCTCGGCTGGGTCGGGTGGCGGTCAACAAACCGGCGAATCCGGACGTCGCCACCGTCGCTTACGCCGAGTTCGTGCGGACCTTCGCCCGAGTCCTCGGCGATCCTCAGTTGCCGCATCTGTTCTTCGTCGAGGGCGGGGCCCTGGCGGTGGAGAACGCGCTCAAGTGCGCCTTCGACTGGAAGAGCCGGCACAACGCGGCACACGGCCGTCCCGCGGCGCTCGGCCGTCGGGTTCTGCACCTGCGGAACGCCTTCCACGGACGCAGCGGCTACACCCTCTCGGTCACGAACACCGATCCGGTCAAGACCGAGCGTTTCCCCGTCTTCGACTGGCCGCGCATTGACTGCCCGGCGATGGTGTTTCCCTGCGTGGGGCCGGCACTCGACGCGGTGATCGCCGCGGAACGTGTCGCGCTCGGCCAGGCCGAGGCCGCCTTCGCCGCCCATCCCCACGACATCGCCTGCTTCCTGGCCGAACCGGTCCAGAGCGAGGGCGGGGACAACCACCTGCGGGCCGAGTTCTTGGCCGCGATGGCCGAGCTCTGCCGGCGCCACGACGCGCTGTTCGTGCTCGACGAGGTGCAGACCGGTGTCGGCGCCACCGGCTCGGCGTGGGCCTACCAGCAGCTCGGCCTGCGCCCGGACGTCGTCGCGTTCGGCAAGAAGGTCCAGCTCGGCGGGGTGATGGCCGGCCGGCGGGTCGACGAGGTCGCCGACAACGTCTTCCGCGTGCCCGGGCGGATCAACTCCACCTGGGGTGGTGGCCTGGTGGACATGGTCCGCGCCACCCGCATCCTGGAGATCATCGAGGCGCGGGGGCTCATGGCCCGGGCCGGCGAGCTCGGCGTGGGCATGCTCGCCGGGCTGACGGAGCTCGCGGCCCGCCACCCCCGGCTGCTGTGCAATCCCCGTGGGCGCGGTCTGCTCTGCGCGGTGGACCTGCCGGGCAGCGCCGTCCGGGACGAGGTGCTGCGGCGGCTGCGGGTGCGCGAGGGAGTCCTCGCGCTGCCCGCCGGGGAACGGGCCATCCGGTTCCGACCGGCGCTGACGGTGAGCGCCGAGCAGCTCGCCGCCGGGATCGCGGCCCTCGGCCGGGTCCTCGACGGGCTGCCGGGTGGATTGGATGGGCCGGGCGGATTGGATGGGCCGGGCGGATTAGATAGGCCGGATGGACCCGGCGGACCGGATGGGGGATCGTCATGACGCTGGTACGGCCACGGCGGGTTGGTGCGCTTATTGCCGGACGCCCGCAGGCCGGACGTCCGCAGGACGGGTGCGCGCCGCCCGGCGCGGCCGAAGCGGAGCTCACCCCGGTCCGGACGGTGCCCTCGACCAACCCGGCCCGGCTCGACGACGTGGTCGCCGAGGTCGAGCTGGCCGGCCCGGAGACGATCCTCGCCGCCGCGGTGGCGGCCCGTGACGCCCAGTGCACCTGGGCAGACGTGCCGGCCCCGGTCCGGGGAAGCGTGATCGGCAATCTCGGCCGGCTCGTCGCGGACAACGCTGCCGCGCTCGCCCGGCTCGTCACCCGGGAGATCGGCAAACCGGCGGCCGAGGCTCGCGGCGAGGTCCAGGAGATCATCGACACCTGCGAGTTCTTCCGCGGCGAGGGACGCCGGCTTTACGGCGAGACCGTTCCCTCCGAGATGCCGGACAAGCAGCTGTTCACCTTCCGGGAGCCGGTCGGGGTGATGATGGTGATCACCGCGGGGAACTTCCCGGTGGCGGTGCCGTCCTGGTACATCGTGCCGGCCCTGCTCGCCGGCGACACCGTGGTCTGGAAGCCGGCCGAGTACGCGGCGGCCTGCGCGCAGGCCCTGGTCGAGCTGATGGCCGCCGCCGGGGTTCCCGCCGGCGCGGTGAACCTCGTGCCCGCCGACGGCGCGGCGACGTCGCTCGGGCTGGAGCGGGCGCTGGCGGCCGGCGTCGTCGACAAGGTCGGTTTCACCGGATCCACCGAGGTCGGCCGGTTCATCGGCGCCCTGTGCGGCCGGTACCTGCAGTCGCCGTGCCTGGAGCTCGGCGGGAAGAACCCGATGGTCGTCGCGCCCGACGCCGACCTGGATGCCGCCGTCGAAGCGGCGGTGTTCGCCGGGTTCGGCACCGCCGGGCAGCGGTGCACCTCGCTGGGCACGGCGATCGTGCACGAGTCGGTGCACGCCGAGTTCGTGCGTCGGCTCGACGCCGCCGTGTCCGCGGCGGTCGTCGGCGACCCGACCCGGGACGTGCTGTACGGGCCGCTGCTCGACGCCAGGTTCGCGGCCGGGTTCGCCGACCATCTCGACCTGATCCGGGACCATCACCGGATCTTCGGGTCCACCGCGGTGGGACGGATCACGTCGGCCGGTTTCGGGACGTCGGCCGGCTCGTTGGCGCAGGCGGTGCCGGCGGTGCCGGCGGTGCCGGCGGTGCCGGGAAGGTGGCCGGGCGGACCGCGCCGCGGCTTCGTCGGCGATCCCGACTCCGGGTTGTACTACCACCCGGTGGTGCTCGACGGCGTGCGCCCGGACGACGAGGTGTTCCGCGAGGAGACGTTCGGCCCGATCATCGGCGTTACCACCTACCGCAGCCTCGACGAGGCCATCGACCTGGCGAACCTGCCCGGCTACGGGCTGTCGTCGTCGATCTACACCGGCGATGCGGCGAGCGCGTTCCGGTTCCGGCGTGGGGTGCGGGCCGGGATGGTCAGTATCAACTCCTCGACGTCGGGCGCGGAGGCCCACCTGCCCTTCGGCGGCAACGGGCGGTCTGGCAACGGAAGCCGCCAGTCCGGTCGCTGGGTCCTCGACCAGGTCACCCGATGGCAGTCGATGAACTGGGACTACTCCGGCAGGTTGCAGAAGGCCCAGCTCGACACGGCCGTGCCCCCGGCCGACCTATCCTTCCGCCTGTCGGACCCGTGAGCTCCGGCTGAGACGGGTGCCATGTCGCCGTGTCGCCGTGTCGCCGTGCTGCCGTGCTGCCGTGCTGCCGTGCTGCCATGTCGCCTCGCCTCACGGACCCGATGGCGTTTTTCTCGACGACGCGGGACAACGCGGCCGGTCACGGCGGATCGGGGCGTCCGGAGGTTCCGCCGCCCCAGTGTGCTGCCGCATCTCGCCGCATCCAGGACTGGGCCCCGGCGCCCGGCGCCGGTCCGCGCCATAGTCGGCGCATGCCAGACCTGGTGACGCAACCGATGCCCGGGATGCGGCCGACCCCCGGCACACGACGGGCCGGCCGCCGGGAATGGGCCGGTCTCGCCGTGCTCGCTCTGCCCTGCCTGCTGCTGTCGATCGACGTGACCGTGCTGTACTTCGCCCTGCCGTTCATCACCGCGCACCTCGCCCCGAGCAGCGCCCAACTGCTCTGGATCGTCGACATCTACTCCTTCGTGCTTGCCGGCCTGTTGATCACGATGGGGACGGTCGGCGACCGGATCGGGCGTCGCCGGCTCCTGCTCTACGGCGCGGCCGTGTTCGGAACCGCGTCGGTACTCGCCGCCTACGCCACCGGCCCGGTCATGCTGATCCTCGCCCGGGCGGCGATGGGCGCCGCCGGTGCCACCCTGATGCCGTCGACCCTCGGGCTCATCCGGGTCCTGTTCGTCGACCCGGACCAGCGGCGCGTCGCCGTCGCCATCTGGACGGCGAGCTTCTCCGGCGGTGTTGCGCTGGGACCGCTGCTCGGCGGATTCATGCTGGAGCACTTCTGGTGGGGCGCCGTCTTCCTGATCAATGTGCCGGTGATGCTCCTGCTGCTGGTGCTGGGTCTCGCGTTCCTGCCCGAGTTCCGGGATCCGCGTCCCGGCCGCTTCGACCTGACCAGCGCCGGGCTCTCCCTCGCCGCCGTCCTCAGCGCGGTCTACGGCATGAAGCGCATCGCCGAACACGGCTGGACCGCCGTTCCGATGACCGCCTTCGTCGTCGGTGTGGTCCTGGGTGGCCTCCTCGTGGCCCGGCAGCGCCGGGTCGACCAACCGCTGATCGACCCGCGGCTGTTCGCGTCCCGCGCCGTGCGCACGGCGTTGGCCGTCAACGCCCTCGCCCTGTTCGCCCTCGTCGGGTTCAGTTTCTTCGCCACTCAGTACCTGCAGCTCGTGGCGGGCCTGACCCCGCTGGTCGCCGGGCTGTGGACGATGCTGCCGGCGACCGCGATGATCATTTCTGTGCTGGCCGCACCCCGGCTGCTGCGGCTGCTGCGGCTGGGCGGTGCGCTCGGCGTGGGGCTGGTCGTCACCGCGCTGGGATTCGGCATCGCCAGTCGGCTCGGCGTCTCCGGGGGTCTGCCGGTGCTGCTCGGCGCCTATGCCGTGCTAATCAGCGGGGTCGGTGTCGTCCTCACGATCTGCACCGACGTCGTGCTCGGCAACGCCCCACCCGAACGGGCGGGTTCGGCCTCCGCCCTGTCCGAGTCGGCCATCGAGTTCGGGGGCGCGCTCGGGGTCGCCGTTCTCGGCAGCATCGCCACCGCCGTCTACCGGAACGAGGTGCCGGCGCGGGCACCGTCCGGCCTGCCCACGATTGCGGTCGACGCGGCGCGGGAGACCCTCGGCGGTGCGGTGGAGGTCGCCCACCGGCTTCCCGGCGGCCTCCGCCCCGGTGGCCTCGGCGACATGCTGCTGCGGGTCGCACAGGAATGCTACGTCGACGCGATGTCGGTGACCGCCATGATTGCTATGGCGGTCATGGCGGCCACGGCCGTCGCCGTCGTGATGGTGCTGCGCCGGGACGGTGCGCCGTCGACGGCTGGGTCGTCAACGTCTGGGTCGTCAACGGCTGGGTCGTCAACGGCTGGGTCGTCGACGGCTGGGTCGTCGACGGCCGGGAACGCGGTCGCCGAGCGGGCCGAGAGCATCGGCACCGAAGGGTCCGACCGCACGGTGGCGGACTCCGCCGCTCCTGGGTCGTAGGCGCCGTTCCCGGGGCATAGCTGGGTCAGCCGGCCGTCGGCTGGCTCAGGGCTGTCGGCTGGCTCAGTGCTGTCGTGGGCGTCGGTGCTGTCGCGGGCGACTCGAAGCGGGGCCGCAGGGGCATGCCGGCGGCGCCGGCGTCCGGCCGGACCGCGAGGGTCTGGTGGATCTGGGTTCGCCCGCTCTCGAAGCTCAGCGCCGATCCGGCCATATAGAGCCGCCAGACGCGGGCCCGACCCGCCCCGACCATGCCGACCGCGGCCGGCCAGTTCTTCTCCAGCAGGCGTACCCAGGCCCGCAGGGTCAGCGCATAGTGCTCGCGCAGGGACTCGACGTGGCGCGCCTCGAAGCCGGCCGCCTGCATCAGGGAGACCATGACCCCGATCTCGTGTAGTTCCCCATCCGGGAAGACATAGCGCTGGAGGAAGTCGCGTCCCCTCGGCAACGGGACCGGGCCGAGGCCGGGCCGGGCCCGGCGGGCCCCCGCGGGGTCGCCGGGGAACGAGATGCCGTGGTTGAGCAGGCGCCCCCCCGGGCGCAGCAGCCGGTACAGCTGGTCGAAGTAGGTCGGGAGCATCGCCCGGCCGACGTGCTCCACCATGCCGATGGAACTGATCGCGTCGAAGGGGCCGTCCGGGATTTCCCGGTAGTCCTGCAGGCGGATCTCGATGACGTCGGCGAGGCCCGCCTCGGCGACGAGGCGGCGGGCCTGCGCGGCCTGTTCCACCGAGATGGTCACCCCCACGCCGCGGACCCCGTGATGGCGGGCGGCGTGGATCAGCATGCTGCCCCAGCCGCAGCCGATGTCCAGCAGCCGCTCGCCGGGACGCAGGCCCAGCTTGCGGCAGACCAGCTCGTGCTTGGCGTTCTGGGCGGCGTCCAGGCCGACCTGCGCCGATTCCCACACCCCGCAGGAATAGGTCATCGTTGGGCCGAGGACGAGGCGGTAGAACGCATTGGACACGTCGTAGTGGTGGGATATCGCCGCCGCGTCCCGGTCCCGGGTGTGCTGCCGGCCGCGCAGCCGGGTCTCCTCGGGCGGCGGGGCCGGCGGGCGCGGGCCGAGTTCGCGCAGCAGGGTCGCGGCGGCGCGGGCGGTTGCGCCGGTCAGCCGCGAGCCGGCCCCGGCGATGCCCCGGCGCACCGCGAGGGCGGCGAAGACGTCCCCCTCGACGTCGATCTCCCCGGCGACGAAGGCCCGCGCGAAGCCCAGCTCACCCGGGCGGAACAGGACGCGGCGTAGCGCCTCCGGCGAGCGGACCAGGATCCGGGTGGTGGTGTCCGGTCCCAGCACCGAGCCGTCCCACAGGGTGATCCGTACCGGCGGGTCGTCCCCGATCAGGCTCTCGAGCAGGATGCGCGTCGCCCGCGCCACGTTCGGTGACCACCGCGGCTCCCGGTGCGGAATGGTTGCTTCGGCAGGGTCGTGCTCCGCCGGCTCTCGACTGATCGTCACGGCGCATCCTCCGGTTGTTACCTGGGCTCATCGTCCCCCGGAAACCCGCTGCCGCAACGGTGTCGGGTGTTGCATGTCCGTATCCCTGTTACCGGGGATCCCCGGTAACAGGATCCCCGGTAACAGGATCCCCGGTAACAGGGATACTCCGGTCCGTCCCGCGCCGCTCAGGCCACGGCGGAGGCGCCGAGCAGGGCCTTGAGGTCGCCCATGAGGGCCGGAGTGCGCTGGACCTTGTACGCGTCGTCGAGCCGGAACACGGTCGTCGAGCCGGAACACGGTGGTGCGGCTCGCGGTCTGCAGCCGCAGGTGCACCTCCGTCGTCCCGGGATGGGTACCGAGAACCTCCCGCAGCCGCTCCACCGTCGGCGGGTTCACCCGGGACGCCAGTATGATGATCACTACTGGTGGGCTCAGGGCGGCGTCGGACAGGTCGGGGACCGTGAGGTCGGAGGCGATCAGCCGCGGGGTGTCCTCCCGCTTGTCGAGGCGGCCCTTGACGATGACCACGGCGTCCTCGGCGAGCTGAGTGGAGCAGGTCTCGTAGGTCTGCGGGAAGAACATGACCTCCAGCCCGCCCTCGAGGTCCTCGATGCTGGTCAGCGCCCACACCTTGCCCTGCTTGGTGACCTTGCGCTGCAGGCTGGAGATGATTCCGCCGATGGTCACGGTGGCACCATCGGGGTACTCCCCGCCGGTCAGGGACGCGATGCCGCAGTCCGCCTTCGCCGCGAGGATGTGCTCGACGTCGCGCAGCGGGTGGTCGGAGACGTAGAGGCCGAGCATCTCCTGCTCGTGGGACAGCTTGACCGCCTTGTCCCACTCCTGGTCGGAGAACTCCTGCATGCCGAACACGGGCGCCGCGCCCGGCTCGTCCTCGGCGTCGAAGGCGAACAGGTCGAACTGCCCCTCGGCGTTCTTCTTCACCCCCATGACCGCGTCGACCTTGTCCAGGAAGCCCGGGAAGGAGACGAACCGCCCCTTGGCCCGGCGGGTGCGCACGATCGACTCGACCACGTTCATCCCGACGTTGCGGATGGCGGCGAGGCCCACCCGGATCTCGGCTTCGCCGTGTGCGCTGTAGTCGGTGTTCGAGGTGTTCACGTCCGGCGGGAGCACGCGGATCCGCATCCGGCGGCATTCGTTCAGACAGATCGCGCTCTTGTCCTTGTCGTCGCGGACGGAGGTGAGCAGCGCCGCCATGTACTCGGCCGGGTAGTTCGCCTTGAGGTACCCCGTCCAGTAGGAGACCAGGCCGTACCCGGCGGTGTGCGCCTTGTTGAAGGCGTAGTCGGAGAACGGGACGAGAATGTCCCACAGGGTCTTGATCGCCGCGTCGGAGTAGCCGTTGTTCCGCATTCCCTCGGAGAACGGCACGAACTCCTTGTCGAGGATCTCCTTCTTCTTCTTGCCCATTGCCCGGCGCAGCAGGTCCGCGCCGACGAGAGAATAGCCGGCGACCCGCTGGGCGATGGCCATGACCTGCTCCTGGTACACGATCAGGCCGTAGGTCGTGTCCAGGATGTCGGCGTCGGACTCGTAGAGCCCGCGGATCTCCCCGGCCTCGCTGTACCGGGGGTGCTGGGGGTCGAAGATCCCGGCCAGTGGGATGTCCTTGCCCATCACGGCGGGCGGCATCGCCTTGGTGATGCGGTCACCCATCGCGTACGGGTAGCCGAGCACCCGCGAGGAGTCCTTGATCGCGGCCTTGGCCTTGATCGTGCCGTAGATGACGATCTGCGCTATGCGGTCCTCGCCCCACCGGGATGCCCTGGCTCTTCGCCCACACGATGAAGTCGGCGACCACCAGGAAGTACGACGGGAAACCCATCTGCAGGATGATCCCGATCTCGTACTCGACGCGTTCGCGGTGGGTGTCGTCGTAGCCGTCCGGGAACCGGCGGGCCATACCGGCCCAGGTTTCCTTGCGAAACCAGCTCTCCTCGGTCTCGCCGGCCGGCACCGGGAAGCGCGGCATCAGGTTGTGCTTGGCGAACATGCCGGTGGGGTCGACCCGCTCGGCGATCAGCAGGGTGGTATCGCAGCCCTCGCGCCAGATGTCGGAGGTGTCGATCCCGTACATCTCCTCGGCGCTCTTGAGGTAGTAGCCCGACCCCTCGAACTGGAAGGAGGGATTGGCCACCGTCGACGCCGTCTGTACACGGAGCAGCGCGGCGTGGGCGTCCCGTTCGGCCTCGTAGGTGTAGTGCGAGTCGTTGGTGACGACGAACCGCATGCCGAGCGTGCGGACGATGCCCACCAGGCCGTCGCGGACCCGGCGCTCGATGTCGAGGCCGTGGTCCATGATCTCGCAGAAGTAGTTCTCCCGGCCGAAGATCTCCTGGTAGGTCGCGGCGGCCTGCAGAGCGGCGTCATAGTGGCCCAGCCGCAGCCGGGTCTGCACGATCCCGGACGGGCAGCCGGTCGTGGCCATCAGCCGCGACGTACGCCTCGCAGCCGATGATGGGTTTGACGCCGGCCGCCGTCGCCTGCTGGTGGAAGTCGTAGGCGCCGTACATGTAGCCGTGATCGGTGATTGCGACCGCCGGCATCTGCTGGCGGGAGACCTCTTTGAACATGCCCTTCAGCCGAGCCGCCCCGTCCAGCATCGAGTACTCGGTGTGAACGTGAAGGTGGACGAAAGAGTTGGATACGTCAGATCTTCCCGCGCGCTGGGCATGCCGGTCGAAGCTGCGGACCGGTCACCGACCGTGGAAACGGGCGCCCGCCGGTGCGGGCGCGCCGGGAAATGATCATCATGGGGGGCCGGCCGGATGGACAAGGCGTTCATCCGGCAGCCTAGCGGCCCGCGCGCGGTCCGGACACCTCCGCCGTCGTGTCCGCCGGGTACTACGAAGCGATACCGCCGCGGTGCGTACCGCCGCCGCCCGGCGCCGCCGCGGTCGTCCCCCGCGCCTCGGCGACGGCGGCCCCGATCACCGCGATCGCCTGCTCCACCTCGCTGTCCGAGGTCGACCAGTTGCTTACCGAGATGCGCATCGCTGTGCGGCCCCGCCACACCGTGCCGCTCACGAACGCCTCGCCGCTCGCCGTCACCGCGGCCGTGACCGCCGCCGTCAGCCGGTCGCCCGCCGCCCGCCCGGCCGCCGTCCGGTCGCCCTCCGGGTCTGCCACCACCCGGACCAGCACCTGGTTGAGCTCCACGACGCGGCCCGATCCACCCGGGCCGGCTGACCCGGCTGACCCGGTTGACCCGGCTGGGCCGGCCACCGCGTTCAGGATTGTCACCCCGGGAAGAGCGGCGAGCCGCACGGCGAAGCGGTTGGCATACTCGCAGCACCGGTCCACCAGGTCGCGCAGCCCCGCCCGGCCGAGCGAGCGCAGCGCCGCGTACACGGCGAAGGCCCGCGCCCGGCGGCTGAACTCCGGTGTCCAGTCGACCGGGTCGAGCCGGCCGGCGGAGTCGAGGACGAAGTAGTCCGCCGAGGCCGACATCGACCGCCGGTGCGCCTCGCGGTCCGCGACGAGGGCGATCCCGCAGTCGTACGGGACGTTGAGCCACTTGTGGCCGTCGGTCGCCCACGAGTCGGCCCGCTCGACCCCGGCGACGAGGGCGCGCCGGGACGCCGCCGCCGACACCGCAGCCCACAGCCCGAACGCACCGTCCACGTGCACCCAGGCGCCGTGTTCACGGGCCAGCGCGCACACCTCCTCGAAGGGGTCGAACCCGCCGGTGTTGACCTCCCCCGCCTGGGCGATCACGATCGTCGGCCCGCTCCCGCCGCTCCCGCGGGCAAGAGCCGCCCGCAGCGCCTCGGGGCGCATCCGCCCGAGCGCGTCGGCCTCGACGGTGATCGTCGCGCGGGTGCCGAATCCGAGCAGGCGCAACGCGGCGTCGACAGTGGCGTGCCGGGCGGCGCCGACCAGGACCCGCACGGGCGGTGCCCCGGCGAGACCATCCGTCTCGACATCCCAGCCGGCCCGCGCCAGCACCCGGTGCCGCGCGGCCGCCAGGGCGGTCACGTGCGCCATCTGAGTGCCGGTGGTGAACCCGACGGACACCCCCGGCGGCAGGCCGAGTAGCTGCGCGATCCAGCGGCCGGTCAGCGCCTCGACGGCGCTGGCGGCCGGGGAGAGGGAGGCCAGGGCAGCGTTCTGGTCCCACACGACGGTGAGCAGGTCGGCGGCGAGCGCCGCCGGCAGGGTCCCGCCGATGACGTAGCCGAAGAAGCGGCCCGAGCCGGTCGAAGTGAGGCCGCCGGCTACCGCGTCGACCAGCGCGTCGATGACCGCCACCGGGTCGCTCGGGCCCGCCGGCAGCGTGTCGCCGAGCCGGTGGCGGACGTGCTCGGCGGTCAGGCTGGGGCCGACCCGACGATCGGCCAGACCCGCCAGGTAGGCGTCGGCATGCCCGGCGGCGGCGCACAGTGCCGCGCGGAGCGCGTCGACGGGCGGCGTGCCTCGCATCGGTGGATCTCCTCGTCCGGGATGGATGATCGTTCGCCAGCGGGTCCGAAGCGGGCCCGATGCCCGGCGGCGTCAGTCGGCCGCCACCGCCACCGCCGGCGGCCGGGCGTGCGCCGCCGCCGTTCGGCCCTCCCGGCCCTCCCGGCCCTCCCGGCCCAGCCAGTCCAGCACCAGCTCGGCGGTGAGCTCCGTCGCCTCGAGCATCGGCAGGTGGCCGAACCCGTCGAGGATCTCCACCCGCCAGTCCGGGCGTTCCGCGGCGACGTGGCGTGCCACGCCCACCGGGATCAGCCGGTCGGCGGAGCCATGGACGAGCATCGTCGGTTGCCGGACGGTGCGGACCATGCGCGCGAGCGAGGCCGGGCGCACCAGCGACCAGACGACCGAGCGCGCCGCCCCCACGTACGCCTGGTCCGCGCCGGGGATCCCGCCGCGCTCGCTCTGCGCGCGCACCATAGCCGCGATCGCCGTCGGCGGGATGCGGCCGGGGTCGGCGCAGAGCCGCCGCAGGTTCTCGTCAACGAGCTGGCGGGGGGTGTAGCGGCCGCGGCGGTACGCGAGGACCGCCGCGCCGAGGCGGGGGACCAGCAGACCGGCGAAGATGCGGGTGATCTCGGGATCCAGGCGCACGCCTCGCGGCCGGGGCAGTGCCGGGCCGAGTAGCACCAGGCCCGCGACGGACTCCGGCCGCCGACTGGCCTGCATCACACTGATCATGCCTCCCATCGAGCTGCCGACGAGGACGGGTGCCTCCCGGACGATCTCGCTGAGGAAACGGTCGAGCAGTGCCCGGTTGGCCGCGACGTCGGTGCGGCGCCCGGCGGGCGGCGTCCGGCCGTGCCCGGCCAGGTCGACCGCGAGCACCCGGCAGACCGGGGTGAGCAGCGGGGCGAAGGCGAGCCAGTTGAGGTGGGAGCCGCCGAGACCGTGCACGCACAGCAGCAACGGGCCGTCGGGTGGCCCCCCGAAGTCGACGTAGTGCACCGGCCCGTCCAACTGGGCCCAGAACGACCGGTGGTTCTCCCGGCCGGACGGGTCCGCCGAAACCGGGGGCGTGGTGACCGGGGACGTGGTGACCGAGGGTGCGGTCACATCGCGGCTGCTCATGCTGTGACGGTAGGACGACGCTCCTCGTGGCCGACATACCCGTCGGCGGTGAAGCCGGCGGTGAAACCGGCGGCGAAACAGCAGGGCCGGCCGCCCGACGGCGGCCGGCCTCCAGGAGTCACAGTGACCGGGAGGCGCCGAGCCGGAGCCGGTTCGGGTTTGCGACGGGCCCGAACGAGAATGTTTCCGTGGCCGGCTCGAAGACCTCCGCGCCGTCGAGGACGCCGGAGCCGGTCTCCCGCTGACCTGGTACGGAAAGCCCCGGGGCCAGGTGGGTCGTCTCGTCCTTTTCCATGCGCAACGCTCCTTCCATCGTTACCGACACCTGTCCCTAAAACGGTATCGAGTGGACGTGGCGCGCAAAGTCTCTAAGTGATCCTGGTCACATCGCAAATCCGAACGATGGCAATGCGTTGCGCCCTTCATTGGCCGTCGGATGGCTACGGCATGCGCGGACCGTGCGTGAAGCGCGCACAGATCGTACACAGAGCGTGGGCGAGTCGTTGGTCAGGCGCGTTCAACCGGCCGACCGGCCAGGTCGAAACCGGGCCGGTCGGCTGGAGCCCGCGGCCGGGGCGGGACGTCCGGTCAGGCCCCGCAGGGGCGCGCCGGAGCCGGCGGCCAGGCTGTCGGTCAGGCTGTCGGTGCCGGAGCGGTGGGGGCCGTTCCGGGAGCGGCGCCCCGGCGCGGCGGGCGGCCGTGCCCGGTCGCCGGCCGCCCGAACCGGTGACCCTCTCGCCGGGTGGGCCGGTGCTCGTTGCCGCGAGGCGTACCGCCGCCGCGCGGTCCCCTGCCGCCACCCTGGCCGCCGCCCGTGCGGGCTAGCGGGATCTCGTCCTTGCTGATCCGGGGCGCGGGCGGCCCGGCGAGCTCGAGCACGATCGGATCGTCGGCGGTCGTCGGGATCGGCCTCGCCTCGATCCCGACGGTGCGCAGCAGCCCGCGCACCTTGCCGCGTTCGGCGGGCAGGGTGACGAGCACGTCCGCACCGTCGGCGCCGGCTCGGGCGGTCCGTCCGCCTCGGTGCTGGTAGGTCTTGGCGTCCTCCGGCGGGCCGAGGTGCACGACGAGCCGGATGCCGTCAACGTGGATGCCGCGGGCGGCGACGTCGGTGGCGACCAGCACCCGGTAGAAGCCGTCGGTGAAACCGGCCAGTGCCCGGGTCCGCGCCCCCTGTGGCATTCCGCCGTGCAGCGGCTCGGCCGGCACCCCGGCCCGGCTCAGTGACTCGGCCACCCAGTCGGCGTCACGCTGGGTGCGCACGAACACCAGGGTGCGCCCCGAGCCGCCGGCGAGCGCGGTCACCAGGGCGACCTGCGCGGCCCGGTCGACGGCCTCGAGCGCGTGCCGGGCGAGCGTGGTGACCTGGGAGACCTCGGAGTCCACCGCGACCAGGACCGGGTCGGGCAGGTAGTCGCGCACGAGCACCTCGACCTCCCGGTCGAGCGTCGCGCTGAACAGCAGCCGCTGCCCGCCCGCCGGGGTGGCGTCGAGCAGTGCCTTCACCGCGGGCAGGAAGCCGAGGTCACACATGAAGTCGGCCTCGTCCAGGACCGTGATCTCGATCCCGTCCAGCACGCACGCGCCGCGCTCCACCAGATCGGTGAGCCGGCCCGGGGTGGCGACAACCAGGTGCACACCGCGGCGTAGCGCGGAGATCTGCCGGCTGATGGACGTCCCGCCGTACACCGGCGCGAGCCGGAGGTTGAGCGCCCTGGTCAGGGGCTCGAGCGCATCGTTGACCTGCTGGGCCAGCTCGCGGGTCGGCACGAGGACGAGCGCACGGGGCCGGCGGGGCTGGGCCGGCCCCTGCCCGGCCAGGCGGGCGAGCAGCGGCAGCCCGAAGGCGAGCGTCTTGCCCGAGCCGGTCCGGGCCCGGCCGAGGACGTTCTCCCCGGCGAGGACGTCGGGCAGGGTCGATGCCTGGACTGGGAACGGGGCGGCGATGTCCCGGTCGGCCAGCGCCTTGATGAGCCGGCGGGGCAGGCCCGCGGCCTCGAAGGACTCGGCCGGCGGCCGGGGCTCACGCGTGGTGATGGTCGGTCCGGCCGGGCGCGCCGGGCCACCTGAACGGGAGCCGCTGTACCGCGGGCCGCGCCCGCCGGCACCGCGGCCGCCACCCCGGGC
>NZ_CDXDOR010000113.1:0-17112 GCF_978021225.1 Frankia sp. CeTa3Moorea
GGGAACCGTTGGGCTGGGAGGGCGTGCTGCCCGAGATCGCCAAACTCTGGCCCGCTGACAACCCCGACGGGCTGCTCGACGACCTGATCGACCGGGTGGAGGCGCGCAATGGCGGCCCGCTGACCGACGACGTCGCACTCCTGCTGCTGATCTGGGGTGCCGGCTGATGCCGGAGCGCACCCACCGGAACGTTACCGACGAGGGAGCGGGCGACGCGGGGCTGAGCGGGGCGGTGGAGCGTGGCCGGGTCGGGCCCGTCTGGCGCCTGCGCCGTCGACTTGAGGTGACCTACATGGTGGCGGCGATGGTGCTGATGATCGTCGCTGGTCTCGTCGTCTCGTCGTTGGTCCGGCTCGACGACGCCCTGCACACGCGCAGCGACGTCCTCACCCCGGCTCTGCTGAGCTCCACCGAGCTGGTCTCCAGCCTGGTCGACCAGGAGACCGGGATGCGGGGCTACCTGCTCCAGGGCAGCGAGGACTTCCTGGAGCCCTACAACGAAGGGCGCAGGGCCGAGAGCAGGCTGCTCGCGGACCTGCACCGACGGCTTGTGGAGCGCCCCGGCCTGCTGGCGAGGCTCGCCGTGCTGGAGGACCGGATCCGGGCCTGGCACGGCGACTACGCCGATCCGGCCATCAACGCGGTGCGGGTGGGCGGTCCCGCGGCGGCCCGCCTGTTGTCACCGGAGTTCGGCAAGACCCGCTTCGAGGCGGTCCGCGCCGCGGCCGGGGACCTCGAGGCGGACCTGCGGGCCAAGGAGGTCCGGGCTCGCCAGCACGTCACGGCGGCGCTCCGTTTCCTGATCTTCGCGCTGGTGACCGGCGCGGCTGTCATGGCCATACTCCTGGCGGTCATCGCGCGGGCGCTACGGTCCTGGGTCACCCGCCCGCTCGAACGGGTGGGCGACGATGCGCGGACCGTCGCCTCCGGACATCTCGATCACGTGGTAGAGCCGACCGGTCCCCCGGACATCGCCTCGCTCGCCGCCGACGTGGAGTCGATGCGACGCCAGCTGATCGGGGAGCTCGGGGTCGCGCGGGCGGCGCGGTCCGCGGTGGAGGCGCAGGCCGAGGTGCTGCGGCGCTCCAATCGTGACCTGGAGCAGTTCGCCTATGTCGCCTCGCACGACCTGCAGGAGCCGCTGCGGAAGGTGGCGAGTTTCTGCCAGCTTCTGGAGCGACGCTACGGTGACAAGCTCGACGAGCGGGGCATCCAGTACATCGCTTTCGCGGTGGACGGCGCGAAGCGGATGCAGCAGCTCATCAACGATCTGCTGGCCTTCTCCCGGGTCGGACGGACTACCGACGGTTTCGTCGATGTGTCCCTGGGTGAGATCTTCGAACGGGCGGCGGGGGCGCTGTCCATCGCGATCGAGAGCGCCCAGGCCGAGGTCACCGCGGATGATCTGCCGGTCGTGCGCGGGGACCCCGTCCTGCTCACCCAGCTGTTCGCGAACCTGATCGGGAACGCGCTGAAGTTCCGGGCCGAGACGGTTCCCGCCGTGCATGTCGGTGTCGTCGACCGGGCGGACGAGTGGGAGCTGTACTGCGCCGACAACGGGATCGGAATCGATCCGGAGTACGCTGAGAAGATTTTCGTGATCTTTCAGCGGCTGCACGGCCGGGATGTCTACGAGGGCACGGGCATCGGGCTGGCGTTGTGTCGCAAGATCGTCGAGTTCCACGGCGGCCGGATCTGGCTGGACGGCGCGGTGAAGGACGGAACCACCTTCCGGTTCACCTTCCCTAACCGGAGACTTCCAACGGCCGGAGACCCGCCATGAGTCGCCTCATCGCCTAGAGTGCCGCACATGATGGGGTCAGGAGCGGTTCTCACCCGGCGAGGAGCCCGGGCGCGGCGGCGGGAGCTCGCGGACCTGCTGGCCGAGCGTGGCCCGGCGGCGTCCACCCTCTGCGCCGGATGGACAAACCATGATCTGGTGGCGCACCTGGTCACCCGCGAGCGGGTGCCGTGGGCCGCTCCCGGGCTCATCGTCGGTCGGCTGCACGGCATCACGGAACGGGCCGAGCGGGCCACCATGCGGGCCCACACCTTTCCCGAGCTGGTCGAGACGTTCCGTGCCGGGCCGCCGTGGTGGCAGCCGACCCGCATCGGCCTGATCGACGATGCCACGAACCTGGTCGAGTTCTTCGTGCACGCCGAGGACATCCGCCGCGCCGCCCCCGGCTGGGAGCCTCGCGAGCTTGACACCAGGAGCCGTGACGCGATGTGGACCGCTCTGTTGCTGATCGGGTTCGCCGGGTTCCGGCGAGCCGGCCTGGGTGTCGTGGCGGAGCGTACGGACGCTCCTGGCCGGCGCACCCTGCACGGCGGCGAGCCGGTGGTGGAGATCGTCGGGCTGCCTGAGGAGATCGTGCTGTACGCGTTCGGGCGGGGCCAGGTCGCCCGGGTCGAGCTGCGCGGTTCCGACGCCGACATCGAGCGGTTCCGCGCGGCTCCCACCGGTCTCTAGCTCCCGGCAGCTCCGATCTGGGTGTGATCTGGGTGTGATCCGGTCGGAGCCGTGCCGCCATCGGGGCGGGGTGCTACCAGAGCGAGGCGTAGGTGGCCGCGCCAGCGGGATGCTCTGTCGGGTTCACCAGGGAGGAGTGCACGTTCCCGGGCTCCGAGTCGTTGAAGTACGTCTCGTAGGCGAGGATGTCGCGGTTCGCGGCGAACGTCTGGTACATGTTGCGGATGTACACCGGGTTGTCGCCGCCGGCCCGGCCGGCGCGGCCCGCCTCGGTGTCACTCTTTCCGACGAGTCCCCATTCCGGGACCGAGAACTGCTTGCCGTGCTGGCGGGCGAACGCGATCGTCGAGCAGAGACCGGTTTCAGCGTGGCACTGACTGGCGAAGGCAGCGTCGTCCGTGCTCGCCGGCCATTGGTCGTAGCTGTCGATGCCGATGATGTCGACGTACTGGTCACCGGGGTAGACGGCCCAGGCCCCGCTGCTGTGCGCATTCAGCGTCCAGTCGATGCGGGCCTGCGGATCCGTCGAGCGGATCGCGCTGACGACCTGGCGGAAGCAGTTCACCCAGGTGGTGGGGTTGGTCTTGGAGACCGACCACGGGAACCAGTCGCCGTTGAACTCCCAGGCGAGCCGGATGATGCTCGCCGGGCGGCCCTTCGCCACCAGCCACCGGCCGAAGTCCGCCCAGTGGCCGTTGTAGGCGCCGCTCGCGCAGGAGTTCATGTCCCCACCGCCCGTCGGGTAGAAGGGCTGCGAGATGATCCAGGTGCCGGCGAAGGTCGAGAACTTCTCCGGGCCCGAGCCGAGCCACGGGTTCGTCATGGTCTGCCAGCTCGACCGGTCGGTGAAGGTGAGCACGACGTTGACCGGCGAGCCGCGGAAGCTCTCCCAGGCCCGCACCTGCGTCATCGTCCCCGCGGCAACGCCGCTCATGCCGCCGGGCACCGAACCGCCCCCGCCACCGACGGGGATGACGGGCACCTGTACCGCCGGCTTCGTGACCCGGGCCGCGGTGCCGGGGGTCGTCGGTTTGGCGGCGGTCCGCGGGGCCGTACCGGCCGGGGTGCCCGCGGGCACCGGGGCGGGTGACGGCGAGGGGGAGCCGACGGTCGCGCTGGAGTCTCCGCCGGGTAGCCCGCCGGTCGTGCCTGCTGAGACGCTGGGTTGTACCCGGAGGTCATCGCCGTGTCGGGGCTTCCCGTGCTGGATGGCGGTGGCCTCGACTGTCGCCGAGCCTTCGCCCCCGGTGTCGCGTTCGGGGACGAGGGTCCACCCGACTGCGGCGGCGACCAGAGCCATCACGCCCAGCGACGCGATCCAGGCAGGGTGATGCGGACGGCGACGCCCGCGCCGGGAACCGGATCGGACTCTTGGCGGGCTGGGATCGCCCTCCGCTCGGTGCTTCACCGCGGGTATCCCTCCGTGCGTGGCAGTGTCGTCAGGCCCCCCCGGGTCCCGGCTTCGGCATCGAAGCGGATGACCTCCATGTCGCACAGCAGCCTGAGACGGACCGGACCAGCCTCCGGTCGCCCCCTCGACGCTGGCTGCCATGTCTAGATAGTTCGGATGAGACACTACACCGACGTGCTAGACCGACTTGTCGGAACTCGGGGGTTTCGGGCGGTGAGGCTCTCGGGTGGCGTGGAGCCCGGCTGGTCGGCACGCCGGTTGGTCGACATGCTGGCTGTGCCACAATGTGCGCGCGCGGAGCCCGGGACGTGCATGGTGGTCCACCCACCTCGCGTCACGGATCCCGCGCACGGGTCGGGGATCACGCGTCGGTGGAGTGTCGGCGGTGCCTGGTCGAGCGCCCCGGGGGTCATGCAGCCAGGCGCGGTGGCGGGGCCGTTCATCGGCTCGCCCGCCACGACGACAACAGGAGAGCACCCAATGTCCCAGCCACCCGAGTACCCTCCCGCCGGCGGTCACGGCCAAGGGGGTTATGGCCAGGGCGGCTACGGCCAGGGTGGTCACGGCGGCCAGGGCGGCTATGACCAGGGTGGTTACGGCGCTCCACCGCCCGGCTATGGACCCCCGCCCGGTGGGTACGGCGCGCCGCAGGGCTACGGCGCACCCCAGGGCTACGGCGCACCCCAGGGCTACGGCGCCCCGCTGGGCTACGGCGGCCCGGGTGGGTTCGGCCCACCTCCGCCCTACAACCAGCCGATCCCGACCTACCTGTGGCAGTCGATCGTGGTCACCCTGCTGTGCTGTCTGCCCGCCGGTGTGGTGGCAATCGTCTATGCCACCAAGGTGCAGAGCCGCCAGCAGATCGGCGACATCAACGGCGCGCTGGACGCCTCCAAGAAGGCCAGGATGTGGTGCATCATCTCGGCCACCTCGATCATCGTGGTGTTCCTGGTCATCCTCGCCATCGGCTTGGCCGGCGGCTTCGAGACCGATTCCAGCACGTCGTATTCGACGCTCCCACCGGCCCTCACCCGGAGGAGTGTGTACCGGTGACGACTCCGCCGAGCGGCCCGCCCCCCGGGTACGGCCAGGGCCAGCCGGGCGGATATCCGCCGTACCCGCCGGGGGGATTCGGTCAGCAACCGCCGTACGGTCAGCCCATTCCGACCTATCTGTGGCAGTCGATCGTGGCCACCCTGCTGTGCTGTCTGCCCGCCGGCATCGTCGCGATCGTCTTCGCCTCCCAGGTGCAGGGACGCCAGCAGTCCGGCGATGTGGCCGGCGCCCTAGAGGCGTCCGCCAAGGCGAAGAAGTGGTGCATCATCTCGGTCATCGCCTTCGCGGCCATCCTCCTGATCTATCTGGTGGCCATTGTGATCATCGTCGGGGTGGCGGCGAACAACAGCTGACCGCCCGCTCACCGTGGTAGTGACCCGGCGCGAGGCTCATCGATCATCGAGATCGGATCGTCCCGCCATCCGACTAGCCCGCAACTCGGTAGCGGCCGTCCGCTCGGCTCGGTCGTCGGCTCGTCAGCCGATGGAGCTCCCGTCGCCGAGCCCCGCCATTACCGAGAGAGACGCGAGGAAGAGGAGGCCGAACACGAGTCCGGCCAGGCACCAGGCCAGGCTGCGACGCGATGCCCGGCGCGCCCCGGCGACGTCGTGGGCAAGGAGCCGATTTGACGCGCGCGAGGAGTTGATGATCCCCATCACGCCGAGCGGCGCGCACAGGAATGTCGTCAGGATCGCGAGAGCCAGGTAGTTGCCGACCTTCGGCGTCGCCTCGGCACCTGGCCCCCGCCGTGCCCCCGACCTCTGCCGCGTCCGCGTGTGCCGCGGTGCCTGTGCGTGCCGCGGTGTCCGCGTGTGCCGCGGTGTCCGCGTGTGCCGCGGTGTCCGCGTGTGCCGCGGTGTCCGCGTGTGCCGCCGGACCGTCTGGTGGGGTTCGGCGGGTCGGTGGGCCTGTGTTCCGGGCCAGCCCGGATGGGGTGGGGGCCGGTGTCGTTGTGTCGACTCCGCGGGTAGCCGGTCGAGTAGTGATGGCCGCTCGAGTAGTAGTGACCGCCGGTGTCGGCCGCGCTCCAGGGAGCCCAGCGGGCACCGGTGCTCGTCCGGCAACCGGCGTTCGTGCGGGTGCCGGTGTTCGTCCGGCCGGTGTGGTTCGTCGACCCCGGGCCGCCCGCGCCCGGTGCCGGGGACGAGGGCGGCCCGGTGAGGCGGGCGTCGTACTCGTCCCGCCACTTGTCGAGGATTTCGTGGGACACGGTGAGGAGCCGCATCGTGCGCATGGACTGTGCGTCCCGGCTGGCGGGATTGTCCGGATGATGGGCCCGGACACGGGCCCGGTACGCCCGGCGGATCTCCGCCCGGTCAGCGGTGCGCGCCACCCCGAGCACGGTGTAGGCGTCGGCGCCGCCGAGTTCGCGAACCAGCCGGTTGAGCGGGGTCAACGTCCGATCCGCTTGACGACGTCGCCGCGGTTCCGATCGGAAGGCACCATGCGAACCGCCATTCCCCGTCGTCGGCTGGGCGCCATCAGCGGTGATGATAGGCGATCCGTCCGCCATCCGTCCGCCATCCGTCTGCCTTTGGCAGATTCGTGCTGTCAGGCCGTGACGTCCCGGCGGGCCAGGCTCACCGCCCCGACCACCGCCGCACCGGCGGCATACAGACCTCCGATCAGCAGCGCCGACCCGTAGCCGGCATCGGCGGTACCTCCCTGGCCGATCGCGTCGAAGACCAGTCCGGGGAAGATCCGGCCCGCTCCGCTCCAGGACTCCTGGACAATGTGCTCGATCGGAAACGTCCACGCGATCCCGACGGCGAGGGTGAGCGCCGTCGACCGCAGGACCAGCCCGAGCACGGTCCCGGCGAGTCCGAAGAAAACGGCGGCCACCAGCGCGTTCAGGTAGCTCGACGCTGCCTCCCCGAGCGCGTCGGCGCTCCACCACGCTGACGTGTCAATGTCCCTAATCCCGGCGACGGCCAGCCCTACGACGATGCTGACCACCAGCGCGGCGACGAGCGCCACCGCCACCAGGGCGAGCATGACCGCCATGCGTCCGGCGAGCCAACCCAGCCGCCGGGGCTCCCGTAGGAACAGGGTTCGCAGCGTCCCCTGGCTGTACTCGAGGGTGATGCTGATCGCGAAGACGAGGAAGACCAGCAGGCCGGTGAAGGTGCTCCCGCCGGTGAAACCGAGTGCCACCCCGGACGCCGCGGACACCTGCGTGAACGTGACGTCGAAGCTCGGTGGCCCACCGCTGCCGCTCGGCGGGGAGCCGCCCGGATCGGCCAGTGCGAGGAGCAGCACGGTCGACAGCACGCTCAGCAGGGCGAGGATGCCCATGGCCACCGCCGTACTCGGCCGCCACAGCTTGATCAGCTCGGCGTGGAAGGACCGCCGGGCCGCTACCAGGAGACTCATCGCAGTGCCCCCTCGTCATGACGGGCCGCCGCAGCGGCGGACAGCCCGCGGATCGGACTCGTGGATCTGGTTGTCGTCCCGCCTGTGGGGGGGCCGCTGGGAGCCGGCACGCCGGCCGGTGCTGGTGTCGGTGCTGGTGTCGGTGTCGGTGTCGGTGATGTCGCCGCCCGGGTTCGGGCCTGGGTGACCAGACCCTGGTAGCGGTCCTCCAGGCTGAGCCGGCGCGGAGACATCTCGACGAGGGTGATGCCCCGGGCCGCCGCGGCCCGGTTGATCCTGGCCAGCAGGCGGGTGGGGCCGTCGGGGCTGTCAGTGCAGTCGGGGCCGTCGGGTCCGTCGTCTGGGTTCGCGTCGAGACTGACGACGACATCCCGGGGCCGCCGCGTCGCCGGTACCGCCAGGCCGGCGAGGAGATCGGCGAGCAGCGGGATGTCATCGTCGTGCTCGGGGCGTAGGACGATGTCGTAGGTGGAGGTTGCCATCAGCCGGTCGGTCGGCCCCTGGTAGGCCAGCCGCCCGCCCTCCACGACGATCAGCCAGTCGCAGATCTGCTCGACCTCGGCGAGTAGATGCGACGAGATCAAGACGGTGCGCGCCGTGCGCCGGCTCCCGGCGATGGCCGGCCCGGCGGCGATGGATCGGATGAGCTCACGCATCTGCCGGATCCCGATCGGGTCCAGTCCGTTCGTCGGCTCGTCGAGGATGAGCAGGTCCGGATCGCTGAGCAGGGCGGCGCCGATGGCGAGGCGCTGCTTCATGCCGAGGGAGTACGTCCGTACCTTGTCCGCGCCGCGGCCGGTGAGTCCGACCTCGTCGAGGATCCCGTCCACCCGCGTCGGGTCCTGCCCGCCCAGCACGGCGAGGGAGGCGAGGTTGCGGGCACCGGACAGCGCCGGGTACAGCGCGGGGCTCTCGATCAGGGCGCCCACCCGTGGCAGGTAGCGGGCCGGTGTCACCAGGGGATGACCGAGGACGGTCCCGGAGCCCCCGCTGGGGCGGACCAGGCCGAGCAGCATGCGCAGGGTCGTCGTCTTGCCGGCCCCGTTGGGCCCGACGAATCCGGCGACGACCCCCTCGGGAATCGTGAGGTCGAGACCGGTGACGACGGTCCGGCGCCCGTACCGCTTGGTCAGACCCTGGACGTCGACGGCGGCTGGCCGGTCTGTCTCAGGTGCCGGCCGGGTGGTGCCGGGCCGGGTGGTGCCGGGTGATGGCGAACTGCGCTCGCCAGTGGTTGTCATCATGGGAATCAGACTGGTGTGGCCGCCCCCTCACGTCGTCCGTCCAGCGGCGGCATCGTCGTACGCAATGTGGCGCAGCCCCGGGTACGCCCAGCCGGCTCAGACGAGGCCGGCCTGGTGGGCCAGGACGGCGAGCTGGGCTCGGTCCCGCGCCGTCAGTTTCACCATCACCCGGCTCACGTGGGTGCGGGCCGTCGCCGGACTGATCACCAGTTGGGCGGCGATCTCGTCGTTGGACAGCCCGTGGCCGACGAGGCTCATCACCTCGCGTTCCCGCACGGTCAGCCCGCGCAGGTCCGGGGCGGCGACGGCGGCTGGCCGGCGGGCGAAGGCCTCGATGACGAGCCGGGTCACCGTCGGGGAGAGCAGGGACTCGCCCGCGGCGACGACCCGGATCGCCCGCAGCAGGTCGGCGGGTTCGGTGTCCTTGAGCACGAAGCCCGAGGCGCCGCCCCGCAACGCCTCGAAGACGTATTCGTCCAGCTCAAAGGTGGTGACCATGACGACCCGGGTGGCGGCCAGGCCGGGATCCTCGACGATCGTCCGCAGCGCCGCCAGCCCGTCGAGAACCGGCATGCGGATGTCGAGCAGCACGACGTCGGGTCGGGTGGCGCGGACGAGCTCGACCGCGGCCCGGCCGTCCTCGGCCTCGCCGACGAGCTCCAGATCGTCCTCGGTCTCGATGAGTACCCGCAGCCCGAGCCGCACCAGCGGCTGGTCGTCGGCCACCGCCACCCGGATCACGAGCGCGTCACCCGGCCGGGGAGCGTCCGGCCGCCGCCGGTGTGCACCGGAAGCTCGGCCCGGACCTGCCAACCGCCGGCCTGGACCGGTCCGGCGGTGAGGCTTCCGCCGAGCTCCGCGGCCCGCTCCCGCAGCCCGGTGAGCCCGTGGCCGGTCGAGGTCGGCCAGTCGTGCGGCTCGCCGGGGAGCGGCGGGGGCGCGGCCGTGCCCGGCTGGTCGGTGACGTCGACGACGAGCCGGCCGCCGATGATCCCCATGGTGACGCGCACTCGTACTCCGTTCGGCTCCCCGTGCCGGAGCACGTTGGTCAGCGACTCCTGAATGATGCGGTAGGCCGCCAGATCGAGGTCCGCCGGCAGGCCCGTGAGATCCCGGGAGTCTCCCTGCGTGACGAGCTCGACGGGCACCCCGCAGAGCCGGACCTCGCGCAGCAGGCTCGGGAGTCGGCCGAGTCCCGTCAACGGGGTCCTGGGCGGCTCGTCATGCGCCTCGCGGGCCCTGCCGGTCCCCTCCGGGGTATCCGTCGAGGACGTGGCAGCGGCAGCGGCGGTGGTGGCAGCGGCGGTGGTGGCAGCGGCGGTGGTGGCAGCGGCGGTGGCAGCGGTGGCATTGGCAGTGGCGGCGCTGGTGGCAGCGGCGGTGGCGGCGGTGACGTCGTCCGCGGCCGGGTCCGCCCGCCGGCCGGCCCGGGTGAGCGCCAGGGTGGCCCGCAGCTCGTCCAGCGCGTCGACGCTCGTCCGGCGGATGGCCTCCAGGGCCACCTGGGCCTGCTCGGGACGCCGGTCCAGCACATGCAGCGCCACCGCGGCCTGCAGGGAGATAATGGACAGGCTGTGGCCCACGACATCGTGGACCTCGCGAGCCATCCGCAGCCGTTCCTGTTCGATCCGGCGGCGGGTCGCCTCCTCCTTGGCCTGCGCAGAGGCGATGCGGTTGAGTCTGATCAGGGCGCCCACGAACGCGGGAACGGTGCAGGATGCGGCCGTCCCGATCATCGCGATGGCGAACTTCCAGCCGCCGTCGGCGTATCCCCGCAGCAGCGCGACGACCGAGCCGAGGAAGATCAGTAGAACGCAGACCCCCACGGCTCGGCTCGTCGTCCGCTGGTCGTGGCGCAGCCCGACCGCGAGCCCGGCCACGATCACGGGAAAGAACGCGGGGCCGCGCGGGTAGCCGGCGCCGAGGTAGCCGCCGAGGAGCAGGCTCGTGGCCACGAGCATGGCCAACGGGGCCCGGCGGCGCAGGGGGATGGCGGCGGCCAGCAGGGCGAGCAGCACGTAGGCGAAGGCATCCAACGGCCGGGAGGGGGGCACCTGGTCGGCACCCGCCTCCCCGGAACCGCGGAGCAACGCCGCCGCGGTGAATGCGGTGAACAGGACGTCACCGATCACCGGGAAGATGCCGCGCCTGGCCTCCATCTCTCCGACGGTAGCGAGCCGCCGTCGTGCCGACATCCGCCACTGGACGTATCCCGCGTACGGGCCGGGACGCAGCCGGGAGGAGGAAGCGCCCGGCCGGTGGTCGATCGGTTTCGACGTGTCCTTGTGGTGTCCTTGTTACGGGCTGTGTCCTTGTTACGGTTACGCTGCGGCCTAAGGGCTCACGACGGCCGGTGGCGGGGAGGTGCCAGGCGGGTGATCCTCGCGATCGAAGGCGTCGACGGCGCGGGCAAGAACACGCTGACCGGGCGGCTGGTCGCTCGCCTCACCGCCGCCGGCCGCAGCGTCGCGACGCTCGCCTATCCCCGCTATGCGACCGAGCCTCTCGGCCCGGCGGTGCGCGGCCTGCTGGCCGGCGATCCGCGGCTCGCGCCGCTCGCGGCCTCTCCCCGGGCGAGCGCGATGATGTTCGCGCTCGACCGGGCCAACTCCCGTCCCGAACTCGACGCCCTCGTCCGCACGCATGATCTGGTGATCATCGATCGTTACGTGGCGTCGAACGCGGCGTACGGCGCGGCGCGGCTGCCGGCCACCGAGCGGGAGAGGTTTCCCGCCTGGATCGCCGAGCTGGAACTCGGCGCGCTCGCGCTGCCGGTGCCCGATCTCCAGGTCCTGCTGCGGATCCCGGTGGGGACGGCGCGGGCGGGTACGCTCGCCCGCGCCGGGGCCGACCGGGGCCGGGCGCTGGACACCTTCGAGTCCGACGACGGGCTGCAGGAGCGGTGCGCGCGGATGTACGAGGAGCTGGCGGCCCGGAGCTGGGTCTCCCCGTGGCTGGTGGTGGACCGGGAGACCGGCGTCGACACGATCTGCGAACACCTCACCACCCGGTAGGGACGCTACGGGCAGTGAGACCATCCCGGATTTCCCGGATTTCTGGGTTATGCAGGTTATGCAGGTTATGCGTTAGGCCGAGGCCAACGCCTCGGCTCGCCGGGTGGCACGTTCCGTGGTCCGCGCCAGCTTCGCTTCCTGCTGCGTCGCGAGGGCGTCGAGCCCGGTGACGAAGGCGGAGACCTCCTCGCGGGCCTTCTCAGCCTCGCCATTCAGGCCCTCCAGGTCGAAGAACCGCCAGTGACGCAGGATCGGCAGCACCACGTCGTCGTGGTGGATGCGCAGGTTGTAGATGCCGGCCCGGGCGATCTGGATCGCCTTGCGGCCGAAGTCACGGATGCCGGTGCCGGGCATCTGGAAGTTGACGAGCTCGTCGCGGATGGCCACCACGGTACGCGAGGGGTCGAGCTCCAGCGCCCCCGCGATCACGTTCCGATAGAAGATCATGTGCAGGTTCTCGTCCGTCGCCACCCGCGTGAGCAGCTTCTCGGCGATCGGTTCCCCGCAGAAACGGCCAGTGTTGCGGTGGCTCACCCGGGTCGCCAGTTCCTGGAAGGAGACGTACGCCGTTGCCTCCAGCGGGGACTTGTCCCGGCTGTCGTAGCCCTTGCCCATCTGGTACATGCGGTTGCGTTCGAGGGCGATCGGGTCCACCGCCCGGGTGACCAGGAGGTAGTCGCGCATCGCTATGGAGTGGCGCCCCTCTTCGGCGGTCCACCGGTGCACCCAGCTTCCCCAGGCGCCGTCCCGGCCGAACGCGTCCGCGATCTCCCGGTGGTAGCTCGGCAGGTTGTCCTCGGTCAGCAGGTTGACCTCGAACGCGATCTGCGCGATCTTCGAAAGCTTCGACTGCCCGGGCTCCCAGGGGAGGCTGTCGAAGTCGCGGCCCTCGCCCCAGGGTACGTACTCGTGCGGCATCCATTCAGCGGCGACGCCGAGATGCCGGTTCAGGTTGGCCTCGGCGACGGGCTCCAGATCGCGTATCAGGTCGATGTCCGTGAGTGATCTCATTGGGGAACTGTTCCAGAGGGATCATGTGTTAACCATGTCCCGCGGGTGTGGATTACCGAGCGTGGAACTGTTCCGCTGAGGCAGTCCCGCTGCGGGAGCGGGCATCCTTGCCAGGCCCGGCGAGGACGCCCGGCCGGACAGTCCCGGCGCGCCCGGTCGGCATCCGGCTCACACCGAACTCTCATGATGCTCGGATGAACTCGACGCGGACGATGTCGACATCGCCGCCCGCATCGCCGTCCGCATCGCCGTCCACCCGCTGCATCGAGGTCGCGTTCAGGGAGCCGGACATGTCCACTGCCCCGCGTGTGCTGGTTGTCGACGATGAGCCGAACATCGTCGATCTGCTGCGGATGGCGTTACGTTTCCATGGTTTCGACGTTCTGACCGCGACCACCGGTCGGGCGGCGCTCGAGTTGGCCGTCGAGGCCCGGCCGGATCTGATGATCCTTGATGTGATGCTGCCCGACATCGACGGCTTCGAGATCTGCCGGATGTTGCGCGCGGACGGGCACCCGGTACCCGTCGTCTACCTGAGCGCGCGCAACGCCCACCGGGACAAGATCGCCGGCCTCACCTACGGCGGCGACGACTACGTCACCAAGCCGTTCGCCGTCGACGAGCTCGTCGCCCGGGTCCGGGCCGTGCTGCGCCGGACGTCACCTCCGCCGGCCGAGCCGGCACCCGTGCCGCCGTCCCCGCTGCGGTTCGCCGACGTGGAACTCGACCCGGACGCCCATCTCGTCCGCCGCGCCGGGGAGCCGATCGACCTGTCGCCGACGGAGTTCTCCCTGCTGCGGTACTTCCTGACCAACCCCAACCGGGTGCTGTCCAGGACCCAGATCCTTGACGCGGTGTGGAGCTACGACTACGCGGGCGAGCCGACCATCGTGGACCAGTACGTCAGCTACCTGCGGCGCAAGCTCGGCCGGCACGGCCCGTCTCTCATCCACACCCAGCGTGGTTTTGGCTACGTGCTGCGCCTTCCGGTGGCGTGGTCCAACCGGTGACGCTCCGCCTGAAGCTGATGTCCGGCCTGATCACGCTGACCGCCCTGGGACTGGTCATCGTGGGTGGGGCGAGCGTGTTTGCGCTGCGTGCCTACCTGGACGACCGGATCGACCAGCAGCTCACCCGCGCGCGGGTGCTGGGCGGCCTGCCGGCTGCTGCCTATCTGTCCCGGTGGGAGGCGCTGGGCCGGGCCGGGGTGGAGCGGGCCGTGGCGCCGACCGACTACCTGGTGGAGATCCGGCGGACGGACGGGACGGTGCTGCGCATCGCGGGTTCGGTGACTCCCACGCCGCCGGCTACGCCCCTGCTGGACGCCGCCGGGGACCGGGGTGCCACACCGTTCACCGTCATCGCCGACCGGGAGCGGTACCGAGCGGTCGTCCGGGACAGTCCGCGCGGGCCACGGGTCCTCGTCGCGCTGCCGCTGAAGCCGGTCGCGGAGACGGTCCACCGACTGGTGATGATCGAAGTGGCGGTGGGTCTCGCGGTGCTCGCCGCGATCGCCGTGCTCGCCTGGGTGTGGCTGACCCGTGGCCTGCGCCCACTGCGTCAGATGATCTCCACCGCGTCGGCGATCGCCGGGGGGGATCTCGACCGGCGGGTGCCGGCGGGGTCGGCCCGTTCGGAGACCGGTCAGCTCGCCACGGCCCTCAACACGATGCTCGGCCAGATCCAGGCCGCGTTCGCCGCCCGGGTCGCCTCCCAGGAGCAGCTCCGCCGCTTCGCCGCCGACGCCTCCCACGAGCTGCGGACGCCGTTGACCTCGATCCGCGGCTACGCCGATCTGCTGCGCGGCGGAATGGTGACGGCGGTCGACGCGGATGACGCGCTACGCCGGGTCCAGGAGGAGGCCGCCCGGATGAGCACCCTCGTCGACGACCTGCTGTACCTGGCCCACCTCGACGAGCAGCGACCGATGCGGCGGGCCGAGATCGACTTTGCCGGGCTCGTCCGCGACGCCGTCGCCGACCTGCGGGTCGCGGCCCCCGAGCGCTCGGTGAGCGCCGAGCTCCCGGCGAGCTGCGTCGTCCTCGGCGACGAGAACGGGCTGCGCCAGCTCGCCGGCAACCTCCTGACCAACGCCCGCGTCCACACCCCGCCCGAGACGCCGATCGAGGTGCGGCTGCACGCGCTGCCGGCGGGCGCCGCGCCGACCGGCCCCGCCGCCTCCGGGACCCCCGGGGGCGCGGAGCTTCACGTCATCGACCACGGGCCGGGCATGCCACCGGAGGTTGCCGAGCACGTGTTCGACCGCTTCTACCGGGCCGCGGACAGCCGGGCACGGGGGCCTGGCGGCAACGGGCTGGGGCTGTCCATCGTCGCGGCGACCGCCGCCGCCCACGGCGGCCGGGTCGAGGTGTCCAGTGCCGTCGGCACCGGCACGGTCTTCCGGTTCCTGCTGCCCGCACCCTCCGGCTGACCACTGAGCCGCCTGGCCGTTATTCGGTGACGTCATCCTAGAAAGGCGGCACCTAGTGCAGCCTGGAGGAAACCGATGAAGATCGGTATTAGGAACAATGATCCCGTGCGAACGATCAGGAGGATGGATGCAGGAAAGTTCGGCTCGCTCGCGATGGCGGCACGTAGGGACAGTAGGGTCTGAACCCTCGACGCCAGAGAGCTCATGTCACCGCTGCCTTGTAGGGCCTCATGCTGAGCGGCTTGGAGTACCTCTCCGAACCTCCCTAGCGCATCATCTTTTTGCCTCTTCGCCACGAGATAGATCCGGTGGGTCGGATAGAGGAAGCAGAGCAGGCTCCCGAAAACGAGCGGCGCGGCGACCAGTGCGGCCAGAATACGTCCGATAATATTAATTTGCCCAGAGATGATGTAGACGCCGGGTAGAAATAAGCCGCCGGTGCTGAACAGAATTCCCGTTCGGTAGCTATAGGTGGAATAGGCATTGAGGAGGTGGCTCGCGTCTGGTCCGAAAGGATGCCACTGGATGGTGTCCTGGATGCCTATCCGGGCGACGATCAAAGACTTTGCGACGGCCCATATGCCAACACCGAAGGCGTACCCAAGTGTGGTGACCACAAAGATGCCGGCGAAGAAATCGGAGGAGCCAATACTACCGCTACCTATCTGATCGCGAAAGAATCGGTTGTTGAAGCAGTATCCTAGGATGACGGCCGCCATCAGAAGCAATGCTATGAAGGGGTACTTTTTGTCGATGGCCAGTACGGCTCGGGCCATGCGTTCGCGAATATCGTTCGCGATGTTATTAGAGTTGTCGACCACACACATCAGACTCTCAAAGCCGGCCTCCCACAGTACGATCAAAGCAGGCGAGAGCAGGATCCATGTGCCGGCTGACCACATCGCCGGTGTGAGGTGGTGAGGAAGGTGGGTTCGGATGGGGGAGAGCATCCAGACGACAAATATAATAGAGGGTCCTGCGCCGAATATTGCCATTGACAGCAGCGCCCTCGATGAGCGATAGCCATCCGCGTTAAAAACTCTTGTGGCGACCGCATCCGTGATCCGACTATACGGACTTACGGAGGAAGTGGACGCTAGTGTTTGTGACTGGTGGCGGGTAACGCTGTGCTGGCACCGGTCGTATAAACATGCACCGGTGGATCTTCTCGTCAGAACGGACATCATCTCCGTGCGCCGCGGATGAGGATTCGGGCTCCTGTGGACAGGTACATACGGCGTTCATCGAAGAGCATAAGAGATGCTGCGTCCATAACGTGGCTGTCTCGAGACGCTGCCCGGATAACCAGATTAGCCCATTTTCTGTGGCCCATGAGTATATTTGCCACCGTACAGCTGGCGAAGTGCGATCGAAAGCGCCGTCTAAATCTCTTCTCGAAGAGCTGAAGACCACTGCTGAGCTCCGCGTGGCCCAGCCCATTCCAGCCTTCGAGTGCTGCGGCGAGCATCTCCGCCGCTACCATAGCGTAGACAATACCTTCGCCACTGAGAGGGTTGATGCTCGCGGCGGCGTCCCCGATGAGTGCGGCGCGGGGATGTGCCATCGGAGCCAGTTTTCCGGCATGCGGGAGATAATGTGAGAGTAGCTTGTTCGGCTCTTCGACGATGAACCCTCGGGCCCGTAGGTCCTCCACGTAGGTGCTGAGAAGATTGCGCGGGTTCAACGATTTCTCCCGCATAGTGGATACCGGTAGACCCACACCGAGATTGACGACGTCGTCGGAGACGGGAAACACCCATCCGTAGCCAGGGAGCACCTTGTCGCTGAAGTCAAGTCGGAGCGGCATAACCTCCTGCGGGGCGCGGCGCGGATCCGAGAACTTGGCATATGAGCGCATGGCGATCGAGGAGAATCGGTCATCCTGGCGGCCGACTCCAAGATCGCGTCGTACCCGAGAATAGGCGCCATCGGCACCGATCATCAGGGCTGCCTCGACGGAGTTTGATCTCGAGCCGGTCTTGAGTGTGATAACCCGGCTGTTGCCGGTCAGCTCCGATGAATGGTATGATGTTCCTTCCCATATTTCGACTCCGACCTCGCGTGCCGCAGCAACAAGACGCGCGTCGAGGATCTCACGT
>NZ_CDXDOR010000114.1:0-17078 GCF_978021225.1 Frankia sp. CeTa3Moorea
GATTGGGCCGTCGGGTACTGGGCACCCGGGTACGGGGCGAAGGCGGGGGAGGGTGTCGATCTCGGCCGGTTCGCCGTCAGCCGGTGGTAGGCACGCCGGGTTCGCTCGGCCAGCACGGCGGACAGGTAGGCCCAGCCCGGCGTGCCGGGCGGCGGCGGTGGTGTCACGACGGCTCGCACCTCCCGGACCAGCCCGCTGCCGAGGCGTTCGAGGGCCTGCGGGGACAGCTCGTGCGCCCGGCCGAGGAACTGGCGGGCACGCAGGGCCAGAGCATCATCCAACCCGGTGAGGTCGAGGGTGGCGGCCCAGCCGACGAGCTGGGGCGGGACGGACGCCGGCACTCCGCCAGTGCGCGGCACGCTGGCCTGCAGGACGACCGTGCCGGCGAAGACGTCCCCCAGCCGCTTCGCGTGTTTCGACACCAGCATGCTGATCACTGCGGGCAGGCCCAGCAGCAGTCCGGGACGTTCGACGACCGCCCCGACCAGACCCCGGGCGAACGCGTGCCGGAAGTGGATGGGACCTCCGTCGTCGCGGACGACGCGCAGCCCCAGGGCCATCTTGCCGAGGGTCCGCCCGCGCGTCAGCGTCTCGCAGGTGACCGGGTACCCGAGCACGATGCCGACATAGACCAGCAGGAACACCGTGGCGATCAGGGCGTCGTTGTCGGGCTGCACGATCAGTAGGGCCGCGGCGCCGACCGCGTAGAGGATGTAGAGCTGGATGAGCAGGTCGAGCAGGCCGGCGATCAGACGGGAGCCCAGCCGAGCCACCCGCAGTTCGATGGTGATCGCTTCACCTGTGACGATCGCCTCACCCGTGAGGACACCCGTGCCGGCGAGACCGGCGGATCCCTTTCCTGTGACGACCTGGTTCATCTGGGCCCCCCGGGACCTCGATGGGTATCCGGACATCACTTTATGGCCTACGCTGCCCGGTTCGATCCTCCTCGCCGGGTGGTGCCGCCGACGGCGGTGAGGACGGTTCGGACGCGTGCGGCTCGACGGTCTGCGAGGATCTCGACGGTCTGGGAGGATGAGGCCGTCATGGATCTTGATGCGTACGTCGCTGTGCACCGGCCGGAATGGGTCCGGCTTGGTCGGCTCGTCGACAAGGCCGGCCGGCCGCGGCGGATGGCACCGGACGAGCTCGACGAACTGGTCGAGTTGTACCAGCGCGCGGCTACCCACCTCTCGGTTATCCGCAGCCGGTCGTACGACACGACCCTGGTCGACGATCTGACGAACCTGGTGACGCGAGGCCGGGCGGCGGTGGGCGGCGCACCTGACCCCGGCTGGCACGTCGTCGGTCGTTTCTTCGCGGTGACGTTTCCGGTGGCCGTGTACGAACGCCGATGGTGGGCTGTCGCGACGGCGCTCGGCTCCCTGCTCGTCGCGCTGGCCGTCGGTCTGTGGGTCGTGCACGACGCCGAGGTACAGGCGAACCTGCGTGCGCCGGACGCGGTCGCGGATCTGTGCCGCCACGGCTTCGCGTCCTACTACACCGAGAATCCGGCCTCGTCCTTCGCTAGTCAGGTGTGGACGAACAACGCCTGGGTGTCCGCGCAGGCGGTGGTCTTCGGGGTGCTGCTGGGTCTTCCGACCCTGCTGGTCATGTTGCTGAACGCGCTGAATCTCGGCGTCGTCGGCGGATACATGACCAGCTGCGGGGAGAGCGGGCAGTTCTTCAGCCTGATCCTCCCGCACGGCCTGCTGGAGCTCACGGTCGTGTTCGTTGCGGGCGGGGTCGGGCTGCGTCTCGGTTGGACGATCATTGCACCGGGTCCGCGCAGGCGGGTGGAGGCCCTGGCCGCAGAGGGGCGCGCAGCGGTGGCCGTCACGATGGGGATGGCGCTCGTGCTGGCCGTCTCCGGGCTGATCGAGGCGTTCGTGACCCCGTCGGGGCTGCCCACGGCGATCCGGATCGGGATCGGCGCGGTGGCGTTCGGCGGCTTCATCGCTTACGTCCGGCTGTACGGCAGCCGGGCGGCCGCGGCCGGAGAGACCGGTGACATCGACACCGGGCGCGGCGGCGCCGACCTGCTCCCGGTGGCCTGACCGCGCCGACCGGGGCCCGTGGCGGGCATCACATTTCTGGGGCGGCGGGAAGGCTGCCCGGCGATGTACCTGTTCGGTAGGTACATGCGCGGCGTCCTGGGGTGAGCCGTGACGCCGACGAGAGGGAGCCTCATGACCACCGCGTTCGACCCGATCGATCTGGGCGGACTTCGCCTGGCAAACCGCATCGCACTGGCCCCCATGACCCGTAACCGGGCCCCCGGCGCAGTCCCGGCTCCGGCCACGGCCACCTACTACGCCCAGCGTGCCGGCGCCGGGCTCCTCATCACCGAGGGCACCCAGCCCTCCGTCGGTGGACAGGGCTACCCGAACACCCCGGGCCTGCACAGTGAGGAGCAGGTGCGGGCCTGGCGGCAGGTGACCGGCGCCGTGCACGAGGCCGGCGGAGTGATCTTTGTCCAGGTGATGCACGCTGGTCGCATCAGTCATCCGGACCTGCTGCCGGGCGGTCTCGTCCCGGTGGCCCCCTCGGCGGTCCGCCCGGCCGGCCAGGCGTTCACCGGCGAGGGTATGCAGGACTTCGTCATCCCGGCCGAGCTGACCGAGCAGGGCATCATCGAGATCATCACCGATTTCGTCGCCGCGGCCCGTAACGCCGTCGAAGCCGGCTTCGACGGCGTCGAGATCCACGGCGCCAACGGCTACCTCGTGCACCAGTTCCTTGCCAGGGGCACCAACCGGCGCACCGACGGCTGGGGCGGCTCGGCGGCGGGTCGGATCCGGTTCGCTGTGGAGGTCACCCGGGCGGTCGCCGCCGCGATCGGCGCTCATCGGGTCGGCCTGCGGATCTCGCCGGGCACCACCTTCAACGACATCACCGAGGATGACGTGCGCGACACCTACGTCGCGCTGGTGGACGCGGTCGCTCCGCTGGGGCTTGCATACCTGCACATTGCGGAGAACACCGGGCGCGAGCTGACCCGAGAGCTGCGGGAGCGCTTCGGCGGTCCGCTCATCCTCAACCCGCTCACCCCCGACCACCCGACCGGGCCGGAGGAGCTGTCGCTCGTGGAGAACGGCACCACCGACATCCTCAGTTTCGGGACGCTGTTCCTGGCCAACCCCGACCTGCCCGTCCGGCTCGCGGCCGGCGGCCCGTTCAACTCGCCGGACCGCGCCACCTTCTACGGTGGCGACGAGCGCGGGTACACCGACTACCCGGCACTCGCCGACGCCGACGCCGACGCCGATGCCGACGCCGACGCCGATGCCGACTCTGTGGCCGTGACCGTGGTTCAGCAGGAGTCGCCCGAAGCCGGGCCGGTCGTCACCGCCTAGCGCGACAACCTGTACGCGCGCATGGCCGGGCGGTGGGAGGGGCATGGTGTGCCTTGGCCGGCTAAGAACCGCGGAAACCGGCCTCCTGGACAAGAGCGCGACGCGGTCGGTGCGATGTCCCGTGACGCCGCCTTGTCAGCGGCCATCCCTGGACCAGGCTGGTCAGAGTACCGTCTACCGCCACGGAACCACCCGGGGGACACCGGCCGGCCCGGCCGGCACCTCGCGAAATCACCTCGATGATTTCGCTGGGTAGTCGTCTAGATCTGGGTGGTCGTCTAGAGCCGGCCGAGGGATTTCAGGGTGAGGTAGGTGTCGGTGACGGCCGCCGCGTAGCTGCTCGGCGGTGCGTCCACCACCTCGACCCCGCGGCGGCGCAGCGTCTCGGTGAGCTCCCGTCGCCGCAGCAGAGTCTGTTCGGCCGCCGCGGCCGCGTACACCTCACGGACGTCACCGCGGCCGGTCGTCATCTCGTCCACGCGCGGGTCGCGCAGCGCCGCGACCACGACAGTATGCCGCGCGGCCAGCGTTGGCAGGGCCGGGAGCAGCCCTTCCTCGATCACCGCCGGCACCAGGTCGGTGAACAGGACGACCAGGGACCGCCGCGAAGTCCCGCGCAGTACCGTCGACACGATTCCGCCATGATCGGCCTCGACCAGGGCCGGTTCCAGGGTGGCCATCGCGTCGCTCATCCGGGCGAGTAACCCATGATCGTGCCTGCCTGGCAGGGTGATCCGGGGAACGCTGTCGTGCGCTACGAGACCCACCCGGTCACCCGCGCGCAGCGCCACCGCGGTGAGTAGCAGCGCGGCGTCGAGCGCATGGTCCAGCCGGGGAGTATCGCCGATCCGCCCGGCCGAGGTCCGACCCGTGTCGAGTACGCAGACGACCCTGCGGTCGCGCTCCGGTCGGAACGTGCGGACGACGACGGTCCCGCGCCGGGCGGTACCCCGCCAGTCGATCAGCCGGACGTCGTCGCCGATCACATAGTCCCGCAGGCTGTCGAACTCGGCGCCGGCGCCCGCGCCGCGGATGGCGACCTCGCCCTCGACCTCCCGCAGCCGCGCGAGAGCGGCCGGCAGATGGCGGCGTGACGTGAACGGCGGCAGCACCCGGACCCGCCATGCGCAGTGATGCCGTCCCTGCCGGCCGGCGAGGCCGAGTGGCCCCAGCGAACGGACCGTGATGCGGAATGGCTCCCGGTCGCCGCGCCGGGCCGGATGCAGCGTCGTCTCCAGGAAGCGCCGCTCCCCGGCCGGAACGGTGACCCGGTGCTCCCGTGGCCGGGACCCCGAGGACGGCGGCCAGGCGTCGCGGATGTGGGCACGCACCGTGCGGGTGCCGCCGTTCGTGACGCCGAGCACCAGCGGAACGGGCTGACCCAGCCGCCCGGCGGTCGGTCCGGACCGGCTGAACTCCAGCGTGCGGACCCCACCCGCCAGGGCGAGGTCGAGGGCGACCAAGCCCACCACCACCAGATCGACCAGCACGAGGGTCAGGCCCGGGGCGGGGGACAGGACGACGGCCAGCGCCCCGAACAGGGCCAGCGCGACGGTACGGCCGGTGATCGCCACCGTTTCCGCCTACCGGGGCACCGGAACGGTGGCGAGTACCTGTTCGAGCACGACGTCGGCCGTCACGCCGTCCAGTTCGGCCTCCGGGCGGAGGCTGATCCGGTGCCGCAGGGTCGCCCGGGCCAGCGCCTTGACATCGTCGGGGGTCGCATAGCCGCGTCCCGACAGCCACGCCCAGGCCCGGGTCGTCGCCAGCAGCGCGGTGGCGCCGCGGGGGGACACCCCGAGCTGTACCGACGGTGCCGCGCGGGTCGCCCGGGCCAGGTCGACGATGTAGGCCAGCACCTCCGGGTGGACTCCGACGGTGAGCACCGCGGCGCGGGCGGCCGCGAGGTCCGCTGGTCCCGCGACCGGGCGGACCCCCGCGGCGGGCAGGTCGGAGGGGTCGAACCCGCCCGCATGGTGGGCGAGGACACGGACCTCGTCGTCGCGGGGTGGCAGTGGCAGCGTCACCTTCACCAGGAAGCGGTCGAGCTGCGCCTCGGGAAGCGGATAGGTGCCCTCGTGTTCGATCGGGTTTTGGGTGGCGAGGACGGCGAAGGGGGCCGGCAGTGGCCGCGGGACGCCCGCCACGCTGACCTGACGCTCTTCCATCACCTCCAGCAGAGCGGCCTGCGTCTTCGGTGGAGTCCGGTTGATCTCGTCGGCCAGCAGGAGGTTGGTGAAGACCGGGCCCTCCCGGAAGGTGAACTCGGAACTGCGGTTGTCGTACACCAGCGAGCCGGTGACGTCGCCGGGCATGAGGTCCGGGGTGAACTGCAGGCGCTTGGTGTCCAGTGCCAACGCGGTCGCGAGCGTGCGGACCAGCAGCGTCTTCGCGACGCCGGGCACCCCCTCGAGCAGCGCGTGTCCCCGGCACAGCAGGGCGATGACGAGCCCGCTGACCGCCGCGTCCTGACCAATCACCGCCTTGGCCACCTCACCGCGCAGCGCGATCAGGGCTCGGCGGGCCGTCTGGGCGTCCGGTGGTGCCGGCTGCTCTCCCGGGCCCGGCGCCGCGGCGGACGACGATGCGGTCGAGGGCGGGGGGGCTGCCGTCGGCGCGTCGATGCGTGGGGATGTCACCGTAGGCCTACCTGTCGATCGAGCTCGTCGAGCGCGTGGGCCAGCGCCAGCAGCGCCGCGTCCTGCGTATCGCGTCGAGGGGCGCCGAGGCCGGCCCGGGGAACGCCCGCTGCGGCGGTCCGCTCGGATCCGCCGTCGCGATACCGTCCGGACTCGCCGGATGCCGGCCGCTGTCCGTTCTCGGCCGGGTAGCGGCCTGACTGGTACCAGTCCCTGGCCCGCCCGAGGTGACCGGGCGGTCCGGCGGTCTGCGGCGGCATGCCCGAACCGTACAGGAGCGATCCGATCTCCGAGGGTGACCGTCCTGTCTGCTCGCTGGCAGCGGTCACCAGAGTGACGGGATCGGGGCTCAGGGAACCGGCGGGGGTCCAGGCCAGGGGCAGGCCCATCCGTTCGGCCAGCCGGACGCGCGTCCCGGCCCGCAGCGCGTCGGCGGTCCTGTCCCGGGCGTGTGCCGCCGCGTACAGTCGCCCGCGTCCCTCGACCGTCTCGGCCGCCCGGACGACCACCGGGAGGGGCTCCGGCACCGGCGGCCCGAGCCGCCGGCCACGCCACAGCGCCAGCAGCGCCAGGACGACGACGATGTGCAGAAAGGCCCACCAGAAGGCGGACGGCAGCAGATCCACCATGCTTTTCGTGCCGACCCCGCCGGCCCCGCCCGCGTCGGGTGTGATCCAGGACAGCACGGGTTGCCGGGCGAGCAGGCCGAGGGCCAGCGCCGCGTTCCCCGTGCGGTCGAGGTGCTCGTTGGTGAGGAACCCCGCCGAGCCGAGCAGCACCAGCCGCCCGCCACTGACGCGTGGTGAGCCCGATCGGGTGAGGGTCAGCCCGGCGAGGCGCGCCTCGCCGGGCGGGTCGCCGTAGCACAACGAGACCGCCATATCGCCGGGACCGGCTCCGTCGCCCTGGCGGGTGAAGGTCTCGTCGGCGCCGATCGAGGTTGTTCCGGCCGTGGTCGCCTCGGGCAGGAGGCACCGCGGATCGCTCTGCTCGCCGCCGAGCCCGGCGCCGAGTTTGCCGCCGGGCTCGGAGTCTGCCGTGACCACCCCGACATCCAGGGCACCGAGCACCGTGGCGCCCGGTGCCACGAGGACGACGTCGGCGCCCTGCCAGACCCGTCCGAGCAGGGCGATCAGCTCGTCATGGGTGAGCCGTCCCGGATGGACGACGACCAGCGTCGCTCTGTCACCCGCCCCGGCTGGACCGACCCCGCCGCCCGGACCACCGGGGTTCGGCACCTGCTGCCGGCCGCCGGAAGGGTTGTCCGTGGCGGACACGATGATCCCGCGTGCCCGCAGGATCTCGGCCAGGGCCCGGGTTCCTCCGGGCTCGGCGGAGGCCACGTTCAGGTAGGCCGGGCCGCCGGGCCGCCCGGCCAGCGCCGAGACGACCACGTAACAGAGGACCAGGACGCCGAGGACGGCCACCACGAGGATCCCGCGGCGCACCGCCGGGGGCCTGGGACCGCTGCGCAACGCGCTCGGCGACCCCCGCCCGGACCGGCCGCCGGCGGTCCCGCCGCCCGCCGTCCCGCCGCCACCGAGATGGTCGCCGATGATCGCCGGGGCGCCGGGGATGGTCATGCCGGGACCGCGAGGGTGTCTGCGCTGCCGGTGCCGCCGGTGCCCCCGGTGCCGCGACGCAGCTGGGCCAGGGCGCGGTCGGCCTCGACCAGGACCTGGTAGCCGGCCGCGGACGCCGGGCGCCCGCCGTACCAGATCTCGCTGAAGACCTCGACCGCCGCGGCGAGCGCCGCGGCCGGCTCGAGCGCCGTGCCGGGTCCATCGCCCGCCGCGCCCGGCCGGTCCGTTCCGCCCCGGGGATGCCCCCCATCGGGGGACGGCGCGATCCTCGCCACGTCCTCGACGAGTTCACCGGCCGTACGGCCGGGGCGCGGGTCGAGCACGCCCTTCTCCTCCAGCATCCGCACGATGGCCCGTAGCCGGGACCGGACCGCCTCGGCGTAGGCTCCGCGGGCGGCGTGGCCGTCCGCCTCGGCGCGCAACTGCGCCGCGGTCGACGAACTGGACAGGTCGTCATCCTCCCGCCTGGTACGCGCGCCGCGGCGCACCGGGCCGAGCCACCACCGTAGCGCCACCGCCACGACGACCAGTACGAGGACGAGCGCGAGGACCCCGAGACCACCCGGCCCTCCGCCGAGGCCGTCTCCGCCAGGGAGCAGCCAGTGGACCAGATCCCCGATCTTGTCGTCGATCCACCGGACCGCCCGGCTCCACCAGCTGGGTTCGGGACTCCTGTAGATGTGCTTGGAAAGTTCCCGCCGAGCCTCCTCCCGAGCTCCGTCCCGAGTGACGGGACCACCGAGCGTCATCCGGAGGGCCGCAGGCCGGCGGTGCGGGCGCGGGCCGCCTCGGCGAGGGTCACGTCCAGACCCTCGCGTCTGATCCTGAGGTCGACGTAGAGCAGGACGACGGCTCCGGAGACGATCGGTGTGGAGATCGTGGTAGCGAGCAGACTGCCGATCGCCTGGACGATGTAGCCGGTGACAGTGAGGTTACCCCTGATCGGGTCGCCGAACACCGACTCGGAGGAGGCCATCACGATGCTGGCGGCGATGGCGAAGATCGCACCGAGGAACCCCGCCACCAGCATGGCGAGCAGCAGGATACCGAACGTTCGCCACCATGATCCACGCACGATCGCGATTGACCGTCGCAGCGCGTCGCGCACGGTGCCGCCCTCGAGGACGTACGCGGGCGTGGCCAGCGCCAGGTAGACCCCGACGACGATCGCCCCGACCAGCAGCGCGATCAGCCCCAGCACCACCGACAGCGCCACGATGACCGTGAGGCCGAGCAGGCCGGGCAGCCGTGGCGCGACCCGTCGGACCGCGTCGATCGTGGTGATTCGGCTCCCCAGGGTCGCCTCGCTCACCACGACGCTGAGCACCCCGGAAAGGAAGAGCCCGAGGATGAGATCGAGACCGAGCATCGCGACGGTGATGGCGGCCCTGGCGCCCGGCGACGCGTCCTCGCCGCTGATCGCGACGGTGGTGGACACCGTCTCCACCACCGCCGCGGCCGCCACCGTCACCCCGACGGTCGCGCCGGGATTCGTGCGGATCGTGGCGAACGTGCCGTCCAGGATCTCGCCCAGAGCGAGGGGGCGCAGCGGGATGATGCCCGGTTTCGGGACGGCTGGGCCCCACCGCCACTGTCCCCACGGGCCCTGCGGGGCGCCGGGTGGCGGTGTGCCGGGCGAGGCCCAACCGGGTCCGTCGGCCATCGGTGTGTCTCCACTCGTCGCAGTCGGTGTCGAGGTTCGGTGTGTCGAGGTAAGGATGCCGTGCTTGTGGTGGGCATGCTGCGGCCACTATGAGGATTCTGTGCTCTCGGCCGGGATGGATGCTGGGGATGCCGGCGGAATTACGCGGTCTGGCCGGGATGTGCTGGCCGGGATGTGCCGGCTGGGCCGCGCACCACCTCGGCTGCGGGGCCGGTCGCCGACCGAGTCGCCCAGGGTTGTCCACAGCCGCTTCACGACTGCCGGGGGCGGTATCCACAGATCACCACTCGGGGCTGGTCGGCCCGCGGCCCGCGGCTGATCCTTCCTGTCATGCCTCGAGCCACGTTGTCCCTGCTCACCAGGAATCTCGCGATCCTCGCTGATCTGATCATGCCGCTTGCCTGCGCCGGATGCGGCGACTGGGGGGCATCGGCGTGCCCGGCGTGTGTCGCCGAGCTTCGTGGTCCCGTGTTCCTCGCCGCCGCGGGCTCCCTGGCCACCCCGTGGCGGCGAGGGCTGCCCCCGTGCCTGGCCGCCGCCCGCTACGCCGACCGGGTCCGGGCGCTCCTTCTCGCCTACAAGGAGCGTGGCCGGCGCGACCTGGCCGGTCCGCTGGGCGGCGCGCTCGCCCGCGCGGTGGCGCGGGCGGTGTCGTCGGGCGCGGTGGGTGCCACCGACGTGCATCCCGGTCTCCGTCCTCGCGGGCGCGGTGTGGTGCTGGTCCCGGTGCCTTCGAACCGCGCCGCGCGGCGTCGGCGTGGTTTCGACCACCTCGAGCTGCTGTGTTCCGTGGCGGCCGCGGTCCTGCGCCGACGCGGGCACCGGGTCGGAATCGCTCCCGTGCTGCGGCCGGTGCGGCACACGGCGGACCAGGCCGGGCTGGGGGCGGTGGCACGGTTCGTCAACCTCACGGGCGCCTTCGGCTTGGTCGGTCCCGCCCGCACGGCCCGGCTGGTGCGGGCCGCCGACGATCTCTCGGACGGGCCTCCCGCGGACCCGTGCATCGTCGTGGTCGACGACGTACTGACGACGGGAGCCACGGCGGGTGAGGCGGTACGGGCCCTACGAGCCGGCGCCCTGCGGGCGAGCGCCGTCGCCGTGGTGGCCGCTTCGGGCCCGACGCGCGGACGGGACCGCTTGCTCGCCTTGACGGGGCCGCCGGGGTGAAACTACCAGTACGCACCGCCTGACCAGGCAGTAGGCGCAACGGCCGAGTGGCCCGACGGAGCGGGAGTGACCGCTTGTCGGTCGCGGTGCACTCGTCGTGCGGATACCGGGCCGGCGGGCGGAGTAGCGCCGCCGCTGAAGGGAAGGGAGCCGAATGCGGGCAGCCAGCCGTAGAACGTTGGGAAGGTGCGACAACCGTAGATAGGGCGCCCGGGGGGATCGTCTCGGCCCCGCGGAGATGGTTCCTTCCGGAAGCTCCGAGACACCGGCGCACGGTCGGCAGCCTTGGCGAGGGCCGTGGGCGCCGGACAGGCGAACAGGAGGTGGATCGCGTGGACATCGTGGTCAAGGGCAGGCACACCGCGGTTCCGGAACGGTTCCGCAATCATGTCCAGGCCAAGCTCGCCAAGTTGGAACGGCTGAACTCCAACATCATCCGGGTGGATGTCGAGCTGTCGAAGGAACGCAATCCCCGGCTGTCCGACGTCTGCGACCGAGTCGAGCTGACCGTGTACTCACGGGGTCCGGTGATCCGGGCCGAGGCCGCCGCGGCCGACTGCTACGCCGCCCTCGACCTGGCCACCGGCAAACTGGCCGAGCGGCTGCGCCGGGCCGCCGACCGGCGGGTCCGCCACCACGCCAACCACGCTGGCGCCAAGCCGACCGGGATCACCTCGGTCCCGCTCGGCAGTCTCATGCCGTTGGAGGGCACGAAGCCGGCGGCTGCCCTACCGGCCGGTGCCGAGGATGCCGGTGCCGAGGATGCTGGTGCAGCCGGAAGGAGTGGCAGTGGCGGGTCCAGGCCGGTCGTCGCCGCTCCGGCCGACGAATCCACCGCCAGGATCGGTGCGGGCGAGCAGAGTGAGCAGGCTCCGCTGATCGTCCGGGAGAAGACCCATGAGGCGGAGCCGATGTCGCTGGAGGAGGCCCTGTCCAACATGGAACTGGTGGGGCATGATTTCTATCTCTTCCTCGACGTCGACCTCGGCCTCCCTAGCGTCGTCTACCGGCGGGTCGGTTACGACTACGGTGTCATCCGGTTGTCCGGTTCGGCGGCGGCCGGCAGGTCGGGGCCGGCGGGCGCCGATCAGCGGGACGAGCGGCCGTCGCCAACCCGGGGCGCCTTCGTGAGCTCGGCCGCCGCCGTTTAGACGATCTGAAGGCCGCGTCCGCCGGCCGACGTGGGACTATTTGCCTCGGGTGTCGGAGTACACGGCGCACCGCCCCGCGTGGAGGCACGCGGGGCGGTGCGCTGCGGGCAGTGGTCCAGGGAGGTCAGATGACGGTGGAGGAGCAGCGCTCTGAGGAGATGCTGCCGACGCCATCGGAGGCGAACCCCATCCGGGTGCTGATCGTTGACGACCATGCGCTGTTCCGGCGTGGGCTGGAGATGGTGCTGGGGCAGGAGGTCGACATCGAGGTCGTCGGGGAGGCCGCGGATGGTGCCGAGGCGGTGACCATGGCTAAGGAGATGGCGCCGGACATTGTGCTCATGGATGTGCGGATGCCGCGCCGTGGCGGGATCGACGCCACGAGCGCCATCAAGGAGGCTGTCCCGAGCGCCAAGATCGTCATGCTGACCATCAGCGACGAGGAGGCCGACCTCTACGACGCGATTAAGGCGGGGGCCATGGGCTACCTGCTGAAGGAGATCTCTATCGACGAGGTCGCTGCGGACATCCGCGCTGTGTACGGGGGACAGAGCCTCATCAGCCCGTCCATGGCGTCGAAGCTGCTCAGCGAGTTCGCAGCCATGATCAAAAACAAGGATGACCGCCCGCAGCTCCCCACCCCCCGGCTGACCGATCGGGAGATGGAGGTGCTGCGGCTCGTCGCCAAGGGCATGAACAACCGTGACATCGCCAAGCAGCTCTACATCAGTGAGAACACCGTCAAGAACCACATCCGGAACATCCTGGAGAAGCTCCAGCTGCACTCCAGGATGGAGGCGGTCGTGTACGCGGTCCGGGAGAAGCTGCTCGAGATCACCTGAGGCCCGGTCGGGGGCGTCACCGCGGCGCGGGATCGTCCGGTAGGAGCGATCCCACCCAGCAGTCCCGCCGGTTACCGTCGCCCAGCAGCAGGGCCTGGCGCAGGGTGCCCTCCACGGTGAAACCGGCCTTCTCGGCCACGCGGCGAGACGCGAGGTTGCCGACCGCGGCCCGCCACTCGATCCGGGCCAGCCCCAGAGCTCTGAAACCCCAGCGGGTCAGCGCGGCAACGGCCTGGGAGGTCACTCCCCGCCCGCGCGTCGGCGCCGCGCACCAGTAACCAATCTTCGCATCGCCGTCGCCGGAGAGATCCGCCAGTCCGACCGAGGCAAGGAGCTGCTCGGTCGTGGCATCCACCACCGCGAACAGTGCCCCGGTCCCGCTGGCCCAGCTCTGCGGCGACTGGCGTGAGACGAAGTCCACCGCGTGTTGGTACAGATACGGCGTCGGGACTCTCGTCCACCGGCTTATCTCCGGGTCCTGGCAGGCCTGGTGTACGGCGTCGGCGTCCCGGGGGTGCCAGGGGCGCAGATGCAGGCGGCCCGCCGTGATCTCCGCCGGTTCGAGAGGTGCCATGCTCCAACCTTGCACCGGCCGCCACCGTTGCCGCCGGTCCCGGGCACCCATCCGCGCTCCCGGTCGTTGGACAGTGCGGCGTGGCATGGGCGGACGATGCACGCCGTGCTGTCATCCCGTTCTGGTCGTTCCCGTCCGCGCGACCCCTGGCCCCTCGCCGGCACCCCTTCCCGTCGCCTGCTCCTCACCGGTCCCAGCCGGAGGAACCGCGCGCGGATGGATGTTGTAGGCGGCTATCGAAGGGCTAGCATCGTGGGGTCGGTGACCTCGCCGACGCGCCTGCCGGAGGAGTTTCGCCCGTGGTACTAGACAAGATCTTGCGTGCCGGCGAGGGCCGGATCCTGCGCAAGCTCAAGGCGATCGCCGAGCAGGTGAACCTGATCGAGGATGACTTCACCGGCCTGTCCGACGGTGAACTGCGAGGCATGACCGACGAGTTCCGCCAGCGGCTCGCGGACGGGGGGGAGACCCTCGACGACCTGCTGCCCGAGGCCTTTGCCGCCGTGCGGGAGGCAGCGCGGCGCACGCTGGGCCAGCGGCATTTCGATGTGCAGGTCATGGGGGGCGCGGCCCTTCATCTTGGCAACATCGCCGAGATGAAGACCGGTGAGGGCAAGACGCTGGTCTCGACCCTCCCGACCTACCTCAACGCGCTGGCCGGTAAGGGTGTGCACGTCATCACCGTCAACGACTACCTCGCCCAGCGCGACGCCGAGAACATGGGACGGGTCCATCGTTTCCTCGGCCTCACCGTCGGGGTGATCCATCCGCAGATGCCGCCGCCGGTCCGGCGGGCCCAGTACGCCTGCGACATCACCTACGGCACCAACAACGAGTTCGGGTTCGACTACCTCCGTGACAACATGGCCTGGAGCTCGGAGGAACTCGTCCAGCGTGGCCACAACTTCGCGGTCGTCGACGAGGTGGACTCCATCCTCATCGACGAGGCCCGCACGCCGTTGATCATCAGCGGTCCGGCGGATCATCCGACCAGGTGGTACACGGAGTTTGCCCGGATCGCTCCGCTGCTCGAACGCGATGTCGACTACGAGGTCGAAGAGGGCAAGCGGACGGTGGCCATCACCGAGTCCGGGGTCGAGAAGGTCGAGGACCAGCTCGGCATCGAGAACCTCTACGAATCGGTGAACACCCCGCTCGTGGGCTACCTGAACAATTCACTGAAGGCCAAGGAGCTCTACAAGCGGGACAAGGACTACATCGTTACCGACGGTGAGGTTCTCATCGTCGACGAGTTCACCGGCCGCGTGCTCCACGGCCGTCGCTACAGCGAGGGAATGCACCAGGCGATCGAGGCCAAAGAAAAGGTCGAGATCAAACAGGAGAACCAGACCCTCGCGACGATCACGCTGCAGAACTACTTCCGGCTCTACGGCAAGCTCTCCGGCATGACCGGTACCGCCATGACCGAGGCGGCCGAGTTCCACCAGATCTACTCGCTCGGGGTCGTCCCCATCCCGACGAACAAGCCGATGGTCCGGCTCGACCAGCCGGACGTCGTCTACAAGACCGAGATCGCGAAGTTCGACGCCGTGGTGGAGGACATCGCCGAGCGGCACGAGAAGGGCCAGCCGGTCCTGGTCGGCACCACCAGCGTCGAGAAGTCCGAGTACCTCTCGAAGCAGCTCCGCAAGCGTGGTGTGCCGCACGAGGTGCTCAACGCCAAGCACCACGAGCGGGAGGCGGCCATCATCGCCGAGGCGGGCCGCAAGGGCGCCGTCACGGTGGCGACGAACATGGCCGGTCGTGGTACGGACATCATGCTCGGCGGCAACCCGGAGTTCATTGCCCAGGCCGAGCTGCGCCAGCGCGGCCTCTCGCCGATTGAGACCCCCGAGGACTATGAGGCGGCCTGGCAGGAGGCCCTGGAGAAGGCCAGGCAGTCGGTGAAGGCCGAGCACGAGGAGGTCGTCGACGCCGGCGGCCTGTACGTGCTCGGCACCGAGCGGCACGAGTCCCGGCGCATCGACAACCAGCTGCGTGGCCGGGCCGGCCGGCAGGGCGACCGCGGTGAGTCGCGCTTCTACCTTTCCCTCGGCGACGATCTCATGCGGTTGTTCAACGCGGCCGCGGTCGAGGGCATCATGGATCGGCTGAACATCCCCGAGGACGTCCCGATCGAATCGAAGATCGTGACTCGGGCGATCCGGTCGGCCCAGACCCAGGTCGAGGGGCAGAACTTCGAGATCCGCAAGAACGTCCTCAAGTACGACGAGGTCATGAACAAGCAGCGCACCGTGATCTATGAGGAGCGCCGCAAGGTTCTCGGCGGTGCTGATCTCCACGAGCAGGTGCGTCACTTCGTCGACGACACCGTCGAGGGGTACGTGCGCGGAGCCACCGCCGACGGGTACCCGGAGGAGTGGGATCTCGACACGCTCTGGACGGCGCTCGGGCAGCTCTACCCGGTCGGTGTGGTGGCACCCGATGTCGATGATCGTGACGGGCTCACTGCCGATCATCTGCTCGAGGACATCCAGGTCGACGCGCAGGAGGCGTACGACCGGCGGGAACTCGACCTCGGCGACGGCCCCGACAGCGAACCGATCATGCGGGAGCTGGAGCGACGGGTCGTCCTCGCGGTCTTGGACCGAAAGTGGCGCGAGCACCTCTACGAAATGGACTACCTGCAAGAGGGCATCGGGCTGCGGGCGATGGGACAGCGGGACCCGTTGGTCGAGTACCAACGTGAGGGTTTCGACATGTTCCAGACGATGATGGAGGGTATCAAGGAGGAATCCGTCCGGCTGCTGTTCAACGTCGAGGTTCAGGTCGCGGGGCAGGAGGAGGCCGCCGCGCCGGTGGGCGTCGAGCCGGTCGCGTCCGCCGCTCCCGCACCGCCGGCCGGAGCCGCGACCCTGCCCGCTCCGGTGGTGCCGACGATCCCGGGCGGCGCCGGGCCCGTCGCGGACGCGCAGCCCGCTCGCCCCGCGGCGGCCGACCAGACTCCGCCACCCCCTTCACCGGTTCCGTCCGCACCGCCGCCGGTCTTCGTCAAGGGGCTTGAGCCGCGGCGGCCGACCGGTGGCCTGCGCTACACCGCGCCGTCAGTCGACGGTGGATCCGGGCCGGTCACGACGGTGGACGGCGGGTCGGGACTGGGCCGCCCGGCTGGAAACGGTGCGCTCAGCGCCGCCCGCGGCGAGGCCGGCACGGCGCACCCCGGTGCGGGCACGCGTCCCGCTCGCAATGCGCCCTGCCCGTGTGGGTCAGGCCGCAAGTACAAGCGCTGCCACGGCGACCCGGCGCGCCGCAACGCCGAGTGATCCATCCCTGGAGCCGGTGGCCGCGCTAACCCACCTGCAGGGTTGTCACCCGCCAGCGTCCGCCGGACGACTCCATGCGCAGCGCGAGTGCGGCCACCCGGGCACCTCGGCTGATGACCGCCGAGACCTCGGCGACTCCGGGTCGCGGTTCGCTGACCCGTACGCTGCGGACCTGACTCCGCCTGCGATCCATGGTCTGGGCGACGATGCGTTCGAGATCGTTCTGCAGGCGGGGCGTCGTCCATCCGGCGAGATGCGAGGCCGGGCGCACTCCGCCGAGCGTCTCGACGATCGCTCTGACGATGACCACCGCCGTTTCCCGGGGCGGTGGGTTCGTCCGGCTCCCGGCGGGGCGCCCCGGCCGCGGACCGGCTACCGGTTCGAGACCCGGCACCACGTGTGACGCCGCTGATCCCGTTCCTGTGCCCGTGACCGTGCGTTCGGGCATGGCGAGGTGCCGAGGAGTCCGATCGACCGTCGTCGTGCCACCGGGCTCGGTCTGGCCGTCCGCGCCGCCACGGCCGCGCGGCGGCCCGCCGGGTCCCGCCGGGCCGCCGCGGCGGCGTCCGCCGCCTCCCGGGGCGGTCACGGGCCGGCCTGGACGATCGGCGGTGGTGCGTCCGGCCGGCCGCACCCGGGGTCGGGGCGGCCTTGTCGACGAGCCGGTCGAGGCGCCGGCCGGCGAGGGTCCGGCCTCGTCGTCATAGGGCGGTTCGTGGGGGGTGACGGGAAGGCGGCGCATTGCGGGGGCCGGAATTGGACGCCGGGGCAGGGTCAGGGCGTAGGTGGCGGTCACGGCAGGCTCCGGAAGTGGTGGGC